>CAZZLB010000185.1:0-6183 GCA_964654655.1 uncultured Rhodoferax sp.
TTCCTCGGCCAAGCCCCCGTCGAGACGGAGAAGAAGGCTGCTGCCGCCCCCGCACCGGAACCGAACCCCGAGCCGGAACCCGAGGCGAAGCAGCCAGAGCCGAAGAAGAAGGGCAAGAAGCCCGAGGAACCGCCCGCACCGGCCGCGCCGACGGCCGAGGAAATCGCCGCCTCGGTTGGCCGGGCAGTCGCGCGCGAGATGCGCCAGAACCAGCCCGAGCCGGAGAAGAAGCCGGTGATCGTCGTGGAGGATGATGTCCCGGCGACGGAGCACCGCCTTCAGTCAAACCTTGAGACGCTCGCCAAGCTCTACCCCGAAGAGTATGGCCAGATTCACGTCCAGCGGAAGCAGTTCGTCGATCGCCTCCGCAGCTACGAGAAGCAATGGCTGGCGGATCATCCCGGCGAAACCTTCGACCCGAACTCTGAGGAGCACAACGACTTCTACGAGACAGACCCGATGAAGTCGGTGAGCAACGAGCACCTCGCCGAAGCTATCGCGGAGCGGCGCATCGCTGAGAAGACACGCGAGCTGGAGCAGAAGATCGAGCGCACCGAGCAGGTGCGCCGGACGGAGCCGGTCGCCACCACGACCGGCCAGAAAACCGCAGAGAATATCGTTAAAGAACTGGCTGGTGATCTGGACATCAAGCTGACCTCAAACGGTTCCATCGACCCGACTTCGTATCAGGCTGCCCTGGAGGCGGACCCCATCAAGGCTCCCATCATTGCGGGAGCGGCGGAGGCGGCGCACCGGCTGGCTGCGGAGGTGGTCAAGATTTACAACGGCGCGGTCACGCCGGACCCGGAGAAGAATCCGCAGCATCGCAGCCTGCTGGAGTTCGGCGCGAGCATGGAGCGGCGCATGGCGCAGTTGAAGCCCGGCGAGTGGAGCGATCCCAAGGGCCGCGCGCTCGAAGACTTCGTTCCGTCGGACACCTACTGGAACCGGATGACTCCGGCACAGCGGCGTAATCACTGGACGTTCGATCAGGACGACATGGTGGCGCTGATCGCGGCGGACATCCGCAATGATGCGAAACGTGCGATTTCCGCCGAGGAAGAGCGGGTCAACACCATCATTGCCAAGCGGTCTGGCGGGGTCGCTTCAGCCACCAAGTCGTCCGCGCAGTCGGGTCGTGAAACCCAACAGAACACCAGCACTGCAACGATAAAGCCAACTTCTCCCAGCGGACGCGGTGAGCCAAATATGGCGGGTGTCAAAGGTGGCCGACCGGACATGGTGAAAAATTCAGAGGAATCTTGGCTCAAGAGTTTTCTGGGGAAGACTTGAACAAAGACCGCTGGCGAAGAGCCGGGTGGTCTGAGTTCAGAAACAACAGACACAACCTATGGCCATCGCCGCAAATGTATTCGCCAAGTGCGCACCCGCCCTTGGCACCAACATCAAGCAGTGCTCCTCCGTGACGCTCTGCAACGCGATCCCGGTGGAAACCGGTGATCTCACTGAAATCTTCACCAAGAACGGGGACTTCCGTTACTTGGACGCGCTGTTCAAGTTCGAGTTCGAGCTGAAGTCGTGCGATGCCCCGCAGAACGGCATGTATGACTTCCTCATGGCCAACAAGGTGTCGTGGGGCCGCAAGATTTCGCCCAAGCGCGCCAACGCGGGGGTTTACTCCGTCGAGCCGTTCGTGATGGGTCGCCGCTACTGGCCCATCAACAACGCCTACTGGCACGCGCTCAACGGCACGGCCAGCGGTGGCAACTGGCAGATCGACGTGGTTAGCACCACGGGTGTTCCCTTCGATGTGCGCTCCTTCATCGCCGACGACGAAGTGGCGATCACCTCCGAAACCAACGGCGGCTCCCGCTCCGTCACGTTCTGGAAGATCGTCAGCTCGGCGGCGCTCACCGCGACGCATGGCCGCTTGGTCCTGTCCTCGCTCAACGGCGGCTCCAACCTGCCTGCTGACAAGCTCACCTACCCGGTGATCGGCTTGCTCCGCCGCACGGTCAACAACAAGAACGATACCGAGTCGTTCTGCAACGAGCCGACGGCCTACACCAACTGGTCGAACGTGCCGTTCTGGTATGGCACCAGCCGCATCACGACCTGCAAATCCGAGCTGTATGACCAATGGCGTCAATACCTGCTCGAAGGGAACCCCTACTACAAGGAGTTCCAAGACCTCGACGAGATCGAGGTGAACAAGCAGGTTGCCGCCGAGTGGCAGCGCCGCTGGGCTGACGCCTTCTTCTTCAGCAAGGCTGCCAGCGCCAACCAGACGCTCGCCAGCTACAACAGCCTCCCCGACATCACCTCGGCGGAGAGCCCGAACCTCGACGTCCCCACCGGGGCGAAGTGCATCGGCAAGCGCGCCTATCCGGTCGGCGTTTACGAGCAGCTCGCCGAGTGTAACCGGGTCGCCGACCTCCAGGGCGCGTCCCTGATCCTGTCGGACCTGTTCCGCTCGCTCTACGACATCTGGCGCTTGCGCCAGTCGCAGGGTGACAACTCGAACATGATCGACCTGTTCATGGACACGACGCAGGCGGACAACTTCAACACGGCGATGATCCAGTATTACAACGCCAAGTTGCAGGGCACCCTCCGCGTCAACATGCCCATCGGTGGCGACTTCGATCCCACCCAGATGGCGCAGATCAAGCAGGCCAAGTTCGGCTTCAGCTACCGCACTTACAGCCTGCTCTGGCCCATCGGCCTCAAGATCAACGTCGTCACGCACTTCTTCTTCGATGATGCGATCACGGCGGCGATCCAGTCCGGCATCAGCTCGAACCTGGAGCGCAACCTCTGGGTGCTCGACTTCAAGGGCGTCTATCCGTTCATCGTCGCCTCCAACCGGGTTGTGACCAACACCAACCCGCAGGCGCTTCAGGGTATCGATGCCACCTACTCCTGCACGATGAAGATTCCGACGGAGCAGAAGACCATGACCTCCATGAGCTGGGGTGTCGTGGTGGACTGCCCCGCCTCGAACCTCATCATCGAGAACATCGGCTCCGGTGTGCCGAACGCGACCACCGATGACGGCGTGAGCAAGTATCCGCTGTCCGGCAACGCGACGACCACGACCCCGGCCTAAAAAGGCTTGCGGTGCCAGTCTCGGCTGGTAGATTGCGCCGCATGAAATTCAAGAACGACCGGCCAGCAAACGCTGGCCGGTCGTTCCTTTTCACCACCACACCATGATTCACTACTTCAAGAAAGAACTCGTCAGCAACACGCTCCGCGATCGCAAGGGGGAAGTTGTTCCCTTCGAGGAGCTGGGCGGAAACACGGGCGTCATCGCGCTCAACTCGGAAACCCATGCCGATCTGATCGCCGATCTGATCGCCGTCAAGGGCACCCGAGGGGTTTCCATCATCGATCAGGCGGTTTACGAGTGGTTAAAAAAAAACCGGCCGAGGACCGACTCCGCGCCCAGCTCGCTGCCGCCCAACGGAATGCCCGCCCTGCGCGTCCTCCAGCGCCAAGTGGCGGATGCGTCCCATGCGGTCAAAGACGATCCAAGTCAGCGTGAAATTCCACAGCAGCCCGCCGTGGAGAAAAAGCCTGTGGCACCGGCCGCAAAGCCGACCGCTCCGGGTTCCGCGAAATCGGCTGACCTGACTCCGGCTCCAGTGCCACCGGCCAAGCCGCCTCCCAATCTCGGCGTCCCGAAACCTGCACCGGCTCAAGCGACCGCGTAACCCATGCCCTACACCTTCGGCGATCTCAAAGCAGAGCTTCGGCCCATCCTCTGGCCGCAGGGCGAGGCTGATCGTCTGGTGGTGCCGCACAACAAGTTCTTCGAGGAGGCGCTCATCGAGATTCAGCGGTGGGTGGACTGCCTGCAATACAATAACACGCAGATTTTTCGGGCGTGCTCGCGGTTCTATCACTGCGGCCTTACGGTGATGGAGCAGCCGGTGTCGCTGGCGGATGCCCGCAGCATCGGGAATCGCATCGTCTCGGTGTCGGTGATCGACAAGATCAACCCATCGACCAAGCTGGAAGACCCGAACTCTCCCGATGACTGGTGCTCGCGCATCTACTACCAGCCCACCTCCTACGTCAACCTGACTCAGTATCAGCAGCAGGTTAAGTCGTGCAGCACTTGCGGCACTGGTCTGGCTGAGATCGACTTCGGTGGCATCTTCGGATTTCCGTTCTACAACTGCGGCAAGGGTCGGTTCCCGGTTCCTGATGATGCCGAGTATCTGGCTTCTCCGGGCCTTCCGATGGGGTATCACTACCAGCCGCAGTCTTCGACCAACTCCAAGTGGGGTCGCTCCAAGCAAGGCGTCTGGGCGGTTGAGCGGGGTCGACTCTACCTCGCTCCTTGGCTTCAAGGCTCCGAGACGGCGATCGTCGAGTGGGACGGCATCAAGAACATCTGGGATGACCTTGATCTCGTCGAGAACAACGCCACCCTCAAGCGGGCGGTGCGCTACTACGTCGCGTGGAACGATGCCCGCGACTACCTGCAAGACGATGTGGCTGCGGCCCGCGCGCAGGACAACTACATGCAGGCGCTTCGCGGGCTGATGCGGGACTGCCGCGATGAGACGATGCCTCGGGAGCGGGCGCAGAGCAATGCGCGTCAGGCAGTGCTGCCTGCGGAGTCGATTTACGTCTCGCCGGTTCCGACGCAACTGAACAACCAGTCTTCATGCCCTGATATTCCGGCCCCGACGTTTAACCCACCGGCAGGAAGTGCCATCGCAATGCCGTCAATGGTGGCCATCTTGAACACCATGACGGGGGTGGATATTTACTACACGGTCGATGGGTCTGAGCCAAGTCGGGCATCCTTCAAATACACCGGTCCAACTACTTTCACGAATCCATCGAATCTGAAAGCGGTGGCATTCCTCGGAGAATGCTCAAGCCCTGTCGCCTCGGCGTCGTATGTTGACGCCTCCACAAAGTCTATTAACGGACTGAAGCTCACCACGCTTTGCACCACGACCGATCGCTCTGGTCCGTGGTTTGTGTTCACCCCAAATCTGGATCCAGACGAAAACTGGAATGTTTCCTTCGACCTATCAGGCTCTAAGGTGAAACGGTTGGAGATGTATGAGACGGACGAGACGGGAGCTTGGACAACCGGGAGGTGTTGGTCAACGGACTACACGATTTATCCAGCCGAGCTTTCGGGCAAGCCGTTCAATTCTTACCCGCTGGTTATCGTTGATGGGGTAAGTGGAACCCAGCTAAACACTCACTACACCAGCAATCTCAATCTTGGATCGGGAAGCACTAGTTGGAATTTGTTCGGAGACTCGGTTGGCGTTCCGCAGTCGGGTAAGTTCTACATCCTGAAAATAATTCTCGAAGACGGGTCTTCAGTTTTCTGCACACATTCCATTCACTGCGATCACAACGATCACAACGATCACAACACCTGCCTTGTTTTGTATGGCTACACCAACAATGAGACAGCGGTGTTTTCCAATCAAGGTAGCGATCCGGGTGTCAATGTAGTGGTCACATTTGGCTATGACCGATCTTCCAACAAGTGGATTTTCGGAAGCCTCACAGGCGCAACATTGTCTCCGGGAACATCGTTTTCTCCGGGTGATTCATTCGATCCTTCAACACCAGTTCCAGACGGCATCATTGTGACTGGTGAAGACGGTGTTTCGTATCAAGTTTGCGGAGACTTCCCCAACGAGCCACCCTGCTCTGATGGCTACGGACTGACCATTGCGGTGGACATTCAGATCAACATCAAAACCTATCGAGCTTCGGGGCTAGCTGTTCCGACGTGTGTCTGCGAAGGAAATGTTCCAGAAGTGTGCAGTGAACCAGACAACATTGGCGCGTGCGTTACCGAAGTGAATGGCTCAATCGCATCACTTTCAAGAACTGAGTGTGGAGGAATTTTTTACGGAACGGTAGTCATTACCGGATGTTCGGAGCGTCCTCAAGACGGTGGTGTTGGTGTTTTCACTATCAACGCTCAATTCGATCCAGCTACGGGCGAGTTTGGATTTGAGACACCGTGTAACATTGTTGGATCGCTCGTTGCTCCATTTGTATCTGTGCAGGGAGAAGAGCCGTGCAATGGAGGTGCAGGAGGACTGCGTTGCACTGTCTCATGCGCTGCTGCGCCAACCAAGGAGTAGGCCATGAGATTCGATTACATCATCACGTCCCCCTGCGAAACCCCCGAAGGTGGTAACTCAACCACCACGACGGGAAGTGATTCAA
>CAZZLB010000186.1:0-6154 GCA_964654655.1 uncultured Rhodoferax sp.
GGGCTTCAAATGAATAGACCGGCATATCGCAGGCTCTAGTCGCGTGTAACGCGGACCAGCTCTTCGCGCGAGGTCAGACCCATCTGGATCAAACGCTCACCGTCGTCGCGCATCAATACCATGCCTGCAGCCAGTGCTGCGGCACGAATGTCGGCTTCCGAGGCGCGACTGTGAATCTGGGCGCGGATCGAGTCGTCGGTCACCAGCAGCTCGAACACACCGGAGCGCCCCTGGTAACCGGTCTGACCGCAGGACGTACAACCCGCACCGCCGCAACTGGTACAGAGCTTGCGCACCAGACGCTGCGCCAGCACACCAAGCAGCGAGGAGCTCAGCAAGAAGGGTTCGACCCCCATGTCGGTCAGCCGCGTGACCGCGCTGGCTGCGTCATTCGTATGGATGGTGGCCAACACCAGGTGTCCGGTCAGGGAGGCCTGAATCGCGATTTGTGCGGTCTCGAAATCACGGATTTCACCGATGATGATGATGTCCGGATCCTGCCGCAGAATGGCACGCAGCGCCTTGGCAAAAGTCAGCTCGATCTTGGCATTGACCTGGGTTTGCCCGACGCCGGGAAACTCGTATTCGATCGGGTCTTCCACCGTCATGATGTTGCTGTGCCCGGCGTCGAGCCGGCCCATGGCGGCGTACAGCGTGGTGGTCTTGCCGGAGCCCGTTGGCCCGGTCACCAGCACAATGCCGTGCGGCTGCGTCACCAGTTGTTCAAAGCGCTTCAGTACATCGCCCTGCATGCCAAGCGCTTCCAGGCTCAGGCGACCTTCCGATTTGTCAAGCAGGCGCAGCACTGCGCGTTCGCCATGCGCACTCGGGAGCGTGCTGACGCGCACATCCACCGCGCGGGTGCCGATGCGCAGCGAGATGCGGCCATCCTGCGGCAAGCGGCGCTCGGCAATATCGAGATCGGCCATGATCTTCAGGCGCGAAATCAGCGCCGCATGCAGGGCCCGGTTGGGCTGCACCACTTCGCGCAGGCTGCCGTCGACCCGGAAGCGCACACTGGAATGGCGCTCGTAAGGCTCGATGTGGATGTCGCTGGCGCCGTCGCGCGCAGCCTGTGTCAGCAGCGCATTGAGCATGCGGATGATGGGCGCGTCGTCCGAGGTTTCCAGCAGGTCTTCGATGGCCGGCAAATCCTGCATCATTCGTGAAAGGTCGGCATCGCTTTCCACCTCGCTGACCACGGCCGCTGCGCTCGATTCGCCCTGCGCGTAGGCGGCACTGATGCGCTGTATCAACGCTGCTGCCGGCAAGGTCTCGATCTGCTGCACGGGGTACTTGCGCATGACTTCGCTCAAACCACTGGCACCGGACTCGCCGTGCAAACACAGCGTCAGCTGGTTGGAATCATCCTGCACCAGCAGCAACTGATGGGTTCGGGCAAACGCGTAGGGCAGCGGGTAGCGCATGGCAGCTTGATGGCGGCTCAGGGTTGCGTCTTGGGCGCGGCAACGGGAGTTGGCCTTGCTGCTGGAAGCGCCGGCAACAAGGGCGCCTCATTGATAGGCGCCAGACTGCTGGGCACCGGCTGCGCCGCCTGCAGACCCGAGCGCATCAGCTCGTAGCGGTCCATCGACAGGCGCTCACTGGTTTGCGAATCGCGTACCACGACCGGACGCAGGAATACCATCAGATTGGTCTTGTTGCGACTGCGCGAATCGGTCTTGAAGAGATTGCCAAAAAGCGGCACATCACCCAGGCCTGGCACCTTGTCCTGGTTGCCGGAATATTTGTCCTGTAGCAGTCCACCCAGCACCACGATGCTGCCATCGTCCACCAGCACCGTCGACTCGATTGTGCGTTTGGAAGTCGTGGGGCCGTTCGCTGCGGTCTCAGTGCCAGCCTTGACAGCCGACGTTTCCTGGTAAATCACCAGCTTGACCGTGCCGTTCTCGTTGATTTGCGGCCGGACCTTGAGCGTCAGACCCACGTCCTTGCGCTCCACCGTGGTAAACGGATTGACTGTATTGCCGCTGGTGTTGTTGCTGGTATAGGAGCCCGTCACAAAAGGCACGTTTTCGCCGATCACGATCTTCGCTTCCTCATTGTCCAGCGTTAGCAGATTGGGCGTGGACAACACATTGCCGCTGCCGCTGGATTCGAGAAAGTTCGCCAGGAAACCCAGCACGTAAACACCATTGACTTTTTGCGCGGCTCCGAAGTTGAAACCGGTCCCGGGTGCAACCGTGCCGGCGCCAAGCGCCTGGTTGATGATGTTCTTGCCAGCAGCGCCAAAATTGGTACCCAGCAGGCCAATCACGCCATCACCATTGCTCCCCAGAGGGCCCTGCCACTGAACCCCGAACTCGGCGGCGCGATCCGCATTCACTTCGACAATCAAACTCTCCACCAAGACCTGCGCGCGCCTGCCATCGAGCCGGTCGATCACGGCGCGCAACTGGCGGTATTGCGGCTCGGGCGCTGTAATGATGAGTGAATTGGTGGCGGCGTCGGCCTGCACCTGCCCACCGGTGGCCGAAACACTGGCCGCAGGCGCGGTTGCGGCGCCAGCCGCAGGTGCGGTGGGTGCGGTTGGCGTTTGACCGGTCATGGCAGCACGCAAGGTGACAGCCAGCTTGGTCGCGTCAGCATTCTTCAGGTACACCACATAGATGTTGCCCGCTGCACCGTTGCCGCTGCTGGTCACCGGCTGATCCAGCTTTTCCACCAGGGACTTGACCAGGGCGACGCGCGCCGGGTTCGCAGCCCGCAGAATCAAGGTGTTGGTGCGCGGCTCGGCAATCAGCGTGGTCTTGAACGAGGTGTCGCCACCCACAGTTGCAGTACCCGACGACTCGATCAAGCGCAGCACCAGGGGTGCCAGATCGACCGCAATCGCGTGCTTGAGCGTCAGCACCTCGACGTTGGTCGCGTTGGCCACGTCCATGGCGGCGATGATGCGCGCCAGACGCCGCAGATTGTCTGAATAGTCGGTGATGACGAGTGAATTGTTGCCCGGGTTGGCGTTGATCGTGTTGTTCGGGCTGATCAGCGGGCGCAGCACCGTCACCAGGTTGTTGGCCGACTCAAAATTGAGTCGAAAGATTTGCGTGCTGATCTGGTTGCCGCTTGCCTGGTCGCCACTGCCGGCAGCGTTGTCGCTGACCGTGACGCCCGCACTTTGCAGTTTGGCGTCGGCCTCGGGCACCACTTTGTACAGACCAGCCGACTCCACCATGGTGAAACCCTGCAGTCGCAAGGCGGCCAGAAACTGGTTCATGGCCGCACCGCGGCTGACCGGCTTGTCTGTCACCAGCGTCAATGTGCCTTTGACTCGCGGGTCCACCACCACGTTGAAGCCCGTGATGCTGGCCATGGTGCGGGCCACCGCATCAATTTCAGCATTGCTGAAGTTCAGGGTAACGGGTTCAGCGGCTCGGGCGGCAGTCACCACCAGCAGGGTACTGATGACAAGGGAACAAACCATGCTGGACGGATGCCGGAAACTCGTAAATTTCATACAGATTCAACCCACTTTGATGATGGCACGGGCACCGTCACGGCGTCCGATGATGTTCAGAAGATTGGACAAAGCCTCCAGGCGCTCCGGCGCTGCACTGGCAAAGCCGTCAAACCGGAGCTTTGAGCCGACCCACTGGCCACTGCCGGACAATTGTAGACTGCCCTCCAGCGTCTCCAGCGCAATGCTGGGGGTGTTGCCACCGAGCAGCGAGATGCGATAACTGCCCATCGGCGCGAGGGCCGACAGACGGGAAGACATCTGCGTTGCATCGAGCTGCACACGCCCGCCAAGCAGCAGGCGACCTGCGGCCCACTGCAGCGTCAGCCCCTGCGTCATCAGCGTCAGCTGACCGTCGGCCTGCACCGTATTCCATGGCGTGCCGAGTCCGGTCAGCCACTGCGCCGGCCATTGCGACAGACTGTCCGCCAGTGCCAACTCGGTGCCAGACCAGCGCGGCTGTACCGTCAGACGCCAGGCCTGCTGCATGCAACAGTCAGCCTGAATTTCTGCCCGCAAGCCGCTCCAGTGCGGACTTAGCGTCCAGACCAGCCGGCCCGGCAGGATGCTGGCGTCGCTGCTGCCGACCCCGCCGGCCAGACCGAGACGGGCTGAACCATTCCAGACGGTCCCTTGCGCATCGTCCAGCACAATCCGGCCATCCAACGCAGCTTGCAGCGGCTCGGTCAACCAGCGCGCAGGTGCAAAAAACAGCGTCGCCAGCAAAAGCCCGAGCAAAGCGCCAGCACCAGCCCAGGACCAGGGGGGGGTCTTTTGCAGTGTCACTTGAGGTTCAGTGTCACAGTGCCATCCCAACTGCCGTTGGCAGCACGCGTCAGCCGGGCCTCGCTCGGTACCGTACGCACATTGAGCCGGACCTGCAACAACCACTGCGCCAGGGCATCGGCCGAAGCGCCTTTGAAGCTCACGGTGGCGCGCTCACCCGCCATCTGCAACTGCGCTGTGGTACCGAAGGACTTGACCGACGCATCGAGCAGGCGCCGCGCCTCGTCAGGTGCAATCCGCGGCTGTGCCTGCAGGGCTTTGGCCTGCGCCTGCAGACTTTGCATCTGCAGCAGTTGCGCATCCAGCAGCAAACGCTGGCTTGCCGCAGAGCGCAAGGTGAGCAAGGCTGGCGATATGGCCAGCCACCAGACCAATGCGGCCAGCACCAGCAAGGTGCCAGCGACCAGCCATTGACGCTCGCGCCTGGCCAGAACCTGCCAGCGCGCCGCCAGAAGGGAAGAAAAGTTCATGGTGCCAGACCCTGTTTGACAAGCAGCGTGTCGCCCTCGGCGCTGACAGCATAGGCCTGGGGTTTGAGCTTGAAGGCAATCGCCGAAATTTCATCGGGCTTGAGCTTGAGCCCCTTGAGTCTGAGCTCGCCAGCGGCGAATTCCAAGGCTGTGGGTGTGCTGCCAACCGGCGCCGCCAAGCCAAAAGCGGCCAGCATGACTTCCATGTCGCGCGGCGTTGCCGCGCCACTGGCTTGCTGCAGCAAGGCCACCTCCTTGTTCATCTGGACCACCGCATCGACCACCACACGTACCTGGGGGAAGGTGCTGGTCAACACCTCCGCAATGGCAGCACGCTGTGCCGTGATCCGGGCTTGTTCGCGCCAGGCCCAGGCATTGAGGCCGACCAGATTGACCAGAACCAGGGCCAACACGGCAAGGCGTGCAGCACGCCAGCGCGGTGCACGCAGCAAACTGACAAGAGACTCCGACAAACGTTTTCTGGTTCTGGCGCCACTGGAGTTGGCCAGATCAAATTGCGCCAGATCCCAGGCCGACTGGATCGCCTGCAGGCGCCGCTGGCCCACTGGCTGCAAGCTGACGCCGCGTTTGAACAACTGTTCGGCCAGTGCCGCCACCGCCGGCTCAGCCACCACAGGACGGGTCTCTGGCCAGTTCAACAAGGTCACCGACGCTTTCGACAAAGGCCACAGCGCCACGGCGCCACCATTGCCCAAAACCAGTTGCGCATGCGCTGGTTCACCGGTGACGTGCAACGCATCGCCCAGCGTGTCGGGAGCAAATTCGGGCACGATCCGGCTGACCGGTCGTCCGGACTGCTCCAGCGCCTGCAGCGCCGAACGCAGCCAGCCCTTGTCACAGGCGGCAACCCAGACCGGAGTGTCTTCGCTGGCCTGCGGTTCCAGTGCAAAGTGCAGTTGCGCCGTCTCATCGAGCAATTGATCTTCCAGCAAACCCTCCAGCACGGCGCGCACTCGCGATGGTCCACCCTCCTGGAACATGCGCCGCCCCAAGGTGCCGCGAGGCAACTGGACACGATGCCAGGAAAGCTTGTCGGCGGTCACCAGCGCCACCACCTCGACGGAGTTGTCGACCTGCGGCAACAACGCCAGCGGCACCCGTGACTGCTCTCCCAGCGCCCGGCCGTCCGGACTGATCAGGTAGTCGTACAGGGCAGCCGAGTCCGCCGACTCGGGAGAAAGGGTGATGATGAGTGTGGTCATGCGCAGGTCCTGCAACTCATTGTAAGGGGGCTCCAGGGGCCAGTGCACCACGTTTGCGCCTGAGCGTTTTCACGTCCATGCCGTCGCGCTGTACCAGCGATTGCTCCTGCACCAGGGTCTGCTCGACCTGCAGAATGCCACGCACTTCAAAAAAGCGGGTGGCCACGCCGTGTTCCGTTTCCGTGAAACGCGCCCCG
>CAZZLB010000187.1:0-6107 GCA_964654655.1 uncultured Rhodoferax sp.
GATGGTCATCAGCGCGTTCAGCGTCCAACCGTACTCGTTCATGATCCGGGCGATGGCCGGCGTCGCGGCTACGCTCCAGTTGATGAACGGCGTCAGCGTCGAGGACATCAGCCGCGAAGCGTGCGGTAGGTTTGCGTAGTCGAGGAAGTGCTTCTTCGCCAGGTCAGCAACAACCTGCGGCGGCGTGTTAGGATGCTTCTCAAGATACGCACGAACGAAGCCTTCCTTCCACTTGAGGTCGGACATCCATCCGCCGCCGTACATGTCCCGCATCTTGTTGCTGCCCTTGATGACAGCGTTCGCAGCGCCCTTGGCACCACGCTTCAGCAGTCCCTCGCCTTCGGTCGGAGCAAGCAAACCGGTAGGAACATACTCGCTACCACCACCGGTATCACCACCAAGCAACTGCCACCACTCCCGGCGAGGCAGACCGGCGACCATCTGCTCCATGTCTGGCTGCACGCGCAGTTCGCCGTTGATCATGCGTGGACGGTACTCCCAGGTCGTGTCGTTGACATGCTTGTACAGGCGGTACAGGCGATGCTCAAGAATGGCACCAAGTGCCAGCGTGTGATTGCTGATTTCGTTGCCAATCTGCACGGGATTGACCGGCAGTAGCACGGAATACAACTGCTGCGCCACGAACGCCTTGTGGTAGGCGTCAGCGAACTTTCCCGCAGCCTTCTCGCCAAACAGCGACTTCCAGCCAATCGGGCGTTCCTTGGCAAAGCGGGCTTCCAGGTCGGTAGCCATCTCAGCAGGCAGCAGGTTCTTCGTGGCGGGAGTCTTCCACGGCTCCGCGCCAGCATCGCCGTCAATCGCCTTCAGCACAATCGCGCGGTCATCAGGTGCGACGCCACGAAGGTCCACGGCACGGTAGGTTCCCTTCGGCAGAACCTTCGCAGACGCCAACTTCCGCAGGTTCGCAGCCGTGTGCATGTACTGGTCAGCAACGCGGTTCGCTTCGACGGCATCCGCGGTAGCAGTCTTGGACGCAGCCAAGCGACTCTCACCGCGAGCCTGTGCCGCAGCCTGTTCCGCGCGCACAGCGGCAGCCTTCTCTTCCCAGTAGTCAGCGGCGTCCTGCATCTTCTGGCGGTAACGTGCTTCCGCTTCCGCAGACTGCGCCACTAGCCGGTCAGTCTCACCGACGACTTCCTTGGCATACGCGCGGTACTGCTTCGCCGCATCCTCAGCGCCCATCAGTCTGCCGCGGTCAGCCGCCATCTGCTGCCGCCAAGCATCAAGACGCTTCTGGTAGTGCCCTTCGCCACGAACGTATCCGCCCGCAGCCTGCTTCTCGGAACGCAGAACATCAGGCCGCGTCAGCATCTCGGCACGACCCATGCTTTCCATGGGCTTCTGCCGAACTTCACGCAGGATATCCTCCCACGAAGGGATGCCGTGCTTGGCGTCGTACTCTGCCAGATGGGTCATGCGCTTCAGCGATGCCCGTAGAACTTCCCGGCTAGGCTTCGTCTGCGCAATCCACTTCGCCATGTCGGTCATGGCGCGTCCCTGGTCAATCTCTGCCTTGTACCAAGCGGCAGGATGAACATCAGCCGGCGGGACGATGGGAACGTCAACGCTGATGCGGTCCTTCAGAATGTCGTCGGCGTGCTGCGCAATGAAGTCCGCATAGGCATCGAGCGCAGCGGCGTCAGCGGCAGTCTCGACCTTGCCCATGCGGAACTCGGGAGTCTCAAACAGCACCTTGCCAGTGGCGTTGTCCACGACTTGATGCCTGACCGACTCCGGATTCTCCACGATGCGCGCCAGATCCTCTTCCGGGGCATCGCCGTACTTGACGACCTTCGCCTTCCCCTTGCCAACGACGGTAGGCGTATCGCTGATGCGGTACTTCTGCGCGGGGAATGCTCCGGGCGGAGTCTCCATAGCCTCGCCCGGAATCGCCTCAATTGGACCTGCGCGACGCTGCTCGCGAACTAGCGCCTGCGCCTGCCGCCCAATCTGCTCCGTTGGCTCAAGCCTCGGGATACCGTTCTTCTCGACGCGCAACGCCTGGTTCAGCAGTTCCTTGCTCTCGCGTAGGTCGGGAAGTCCGCGCGCATTGCCTTCAGCCACGCCAGCAGCAGTCAACGCTTCCGCTTCCTTCGCAAGTCGGCGAGTCTCCAAGTCGGACACGCGGCTGGCAAAGCGTTCCTCGCGTGCAACTGCACGCGCTGCGCCCGCAAAGTCCCGCTTCGCTTCCTTCTCAACACCCATACGCTCTGCGAGAATCTTGGCGTCGTCTCCGCTGAATCCACGTTCCTCAAACCACTGCTGCGCCTTCAACGGGGGCATCGTATGAACAGCGTCACGCTGCGCTTCCGCCCACAGTTTCTCAGCAAGCGCCTGCCGCTGCATCACGGCATCACCCATGCCTGCGATGGTTTTGCCACGCGCAGCATCAAGCGCGCTCTCGCTCCACAGGTTGCGCCGTACCCATGGCGCCGTCTTCCCGGGCAGATTGCCCGCAGCCTTCACCGCGCCGCCGATAGCCTTGATGGGAGCCTCGAACGGGTTCAGCGTTCCGCCAGGCAGCGCAACGTCACCGACCACGCCGGCGGGCACGGACAGCGCAGCAAGCGCCCGACGCGGAACCGACAGGCTAGCGTCCTTCGCTTCCTTCACAAGCCGCGCCGCGTTGCTCCCGGTCTGCACCCCGCCGACCATGGCAAAGGGCACCTGAGCGTCAAGCAGCGAGGTCACAGGGGCATTCGCCCATGCGTTGCCGAGACTCTTCAAGTCGGGGTCGTTGGTCACAGCGCCAATCAGCGGCAGCGCAGTCTTGTACGCGGTGTTCGTCACGGCATCGGGGATAGCCTTGACCAAGCCTTCGCCAAGCCCCTTCGCTCGTCCCCACTTCTGGTCGTAGATGCCTTCCTTCGCCGCAAGTCCCGCGTTGATTGCAAGCGCCGGAAGCGACGCGACAACCCGGTTCGCCTCTACAACCGCCGCCTGCTTCGTCCGGTCCCACGAAGCAGGAATCCGAGACTGCTCAACAACAAGGTCAGGACGGTCGCCGCGCGCAAGGACGTAATCCATCGCGTCCTTGACCGTCTTGCCAACAGTCTCAAGCGCATCCTGCGGTTCAGCGATGGTCTTGGGAACCGTCACCTCGCGGGCGCTGGGACTCATCGTAGCGCGGCGGGTAGCGCCTGCTTCAAGCACGCTAGCCTGCGTCCGAGGCGCTTCCGGCACAGCGGGAAACTCGGGTAGCCGCTTCGCAGTCGGCGACAGCGTACCGGTGTACCGCTGCGACTCCATCTGCTGCTCAGGAGACATCGGCGCGATGCGGGCAGGGTTCAGCGCACGGGTCAGAACGTCGCTGTAGTCGTCACGCCCGACAGACGGCCACGGTCCCTTGCGCGCCACCGACTTGCGAGGAACGACGTAAGCCTCTTCGGCAACAGGCTCCGGTGCGGGCGCTGCCACAGGCGCACTCGCCGCAGCCTTCGCAGCATCGTATGCCGCCTGCTGCCACTTGTTCCGCTTCGGGGGCATCACCTACCCTCGCGTGCCGCAATACTCGATTCAACACGCGCAACTACTTCATCGACCTTCGCCAGATTCGCGGGCGTTGGAGTCAACGATGCAAGCCCACGCATCAGGTTGATGTCCTGAGCAATTCCGTCACGGTATGCTTGCGACTCATTTCGTTCCGCCGCAATTCTCGCCTGCGCTTCCAACCGAGTAAGCAGGTTGGCGCGCGTTTCATTTGCCTTACGCACCGCATCGCGGTCCTTCAACGCCCCAGGACCGACAAGCCCCTTCGCCGTGGGCACATCGCCCTTCTCATCTCCAACGTGGACCGGGTATCCGTACCGCTGCGCCTGCTCACCAAGCCACGCAATCTGCGCCATGATGACCTTCTGCGTGTTCGGATTTTCAGCGTTGCGGTAGTCGTCAGTCAGCTCCTTCACCTGGCGGTTGTACTCTTCAAGGCTCATGCCCTTGTCGAGTCCCTGACGCTGCTTCTGGAACGACAGCCGCCACGCAGCAGCCTCTTCCTCCTGCGCCTTGTTCGCCATTGCAGCGAGGTTATTGCCGCCAGCGTTTACGCCTTCCGCATAAGCCTTGTACTCGCTAGCCTTGTCCTTCGCCAACTGCGCATAGGACGCGGCAGACTTCGCCAACGCCTGCTGCTCCGTGTAGCGCGGGTCGCTACGCATCTTGCCTTCAGCGTACCGCACCGCCGCCGTCCGCTGCGCCATGTTGTCAGCGTCAGCCTTCTTGCCGACGTTCTTGAAGTACTCCGCTTCGTACCCGTAGAACGTCGCGGCGTTCTCAGGCGGCGGCATCGCAGCGGCACGGCGAGCAGTCTCGTCCTGACCGTACTGCGCCACGCGCCCCTGCCTCGCGGCGTTCTGACCCGCAAGCGCGCCTTCCTCGACCATCGGCAGCGTAGTCTCCGCAAGACGCTTCCCGGCGTCCGTGAAGGCATTGCCGCCGCCGTAGGTAGTGCCGCCCTTCGTACTGACAGACGCGCTCTTCAGTTCCGGCTTAGGCCCGAAGTTCGGGACGCTGTTGACGAGACTCTCCACCTTCGTACCGGCGTCCTGCGCCATGCCGGTCAGCGTCGGCGGAACGGCAGCGGCAGGCTTCGGAGCAACGGCCGGCGCAACCGCAGGCTTCGCCCCAATGGGACCGCTCAGGTCGGGCGGCAGATTGGCAAGCGTTCTGCCCTGGTCTGCAAGCGCGCGAATCGAAGCGTCCGTCGCAGCAGCCTCGTCGCCGACCTTGCGACCATGCTCCTGCGCATTCACGAAGTCCTGAGCCTGCGCACGATGCGTCGTCTGCGCATGTTCCAACCCGTAGTCCATCGCCTTGCTACCGGCAAGGTTCGCCATCTGGAGCAGCGCCGGGGCAAGCGTCTCCCCAAACGTCTCGTACCACTTCTTCTTGTCCGGTCGCCCAGCGTAGGGGTCAACGACGGGCGCACTGCCAAAGGGACCAGCCATCGCCTACCCTCCTACGCCATACCGCTGTTCTGCTGGATGCTCGACATCAGACTGACCAACTGAACGTACATCGCCTGCAACTCGCGGGCAGTCACGTTCGGGTCCATCATCATGTCGGACATCTGCTTCCAACCCTCGCTGATAGCACGCTGCTCCGCGGTACTCAGGTTGGGGTTGCCCAGCATCGACTTGAGATCGACTTCCGTCTGCTTCCAAGCGTCGATGACGCCCTGGCGCTGCTGGAGTTCCACGCTCTCGATGTCCGTTCCGATCTGCGCTTCCTTGATCTGGTTCGCAGCCTGTTCAACCTGCGCCTTGAGGTCGAGGTTGCCCTGCGACTCAGCAATCTGGCCCAGAGTCGCCAGTTCCTGCAACTTCGCATCCGTCTGCTGCTTGCGGATATCGCCAACGATGGTGCCCGCCTGACCCGCAGCCTGCGCTTCCACGTCCAACGCACCGGGCATCAGCGCCGCCATGCTGCTACCGACGCCGCGAGCGCCCAGCAGACCGGCGAGGTCGTTGAGACTGGACTGCTTCTGCGCCTCGTTCTGCGACAGCGCGTGCGCTTCCTGCCCCTTGTACGACGTGTCGATGCCCTTCAGCAGTTCGTCAATGGAAGCAACGTAGGGGTTGCGGTAGACGATGTCGTTGATGCCCAAGTCGCCCTTCCCGGCAATCTCGGGAGTCGTCGTGGTGTACCGGACGACTTCACGACCAACCCACGTCGGGTCCATGTTGTGCTTCTGCGCAAACTCTTCCTCGCTCATGTCGCCGTTCTTGACGAGGTACAGGTCGCTCTCGTAGGACGTAGGTTCCGGGTCGCCGCCTTCGTTGAAGATGTTCTTCTCAACCGTGCCGTCCTGCGGAATCAGGTTCGGGTCAACGTTCTGATCCGCGTTCCCAGCGCCCGTGCCAACGTCGGGACCAACCGGAGCGCCCGTAGGCTGCGCCAGCGTCGTCATCTTCGGCGCGAGCGGGTTGTACCCAGGAATCGTCTGCGCCGCGACATCGGCCCACGACAACTGCTTGTCCGTACCCGGCAGGCTGCCGCTAGGGACGCCGCTGCTCACCGCCTTCGGAGCCAACGGGTTGTAGCCCGTCACCTGCTGGGCAAGCGTGCTGCTCCAATTCATCGGCTGCGTC
>CAZZLB010000188.1:0-6049 GCA_964654655.1 uncultured Rhodoferax sp.
CCATTGTCTGTCAAAATTTTCGTGATTAAATCGGCAATTCCATATTCACCGCTTTCCATGTTTACATAATGAGTATGGAAAACAGGCGGGACAATTCCACTTGTTTTAAAGGTGTTATTCATTCCCTTGCTATTGTCTAAAATGTCATTTGACATTGCAATTGCTAGGTTTTTCTCGCTTTTGTTGGCTTGGTTTGTCATAGTGTTTTTATATATTAATTGTTAAACTGTATTGGCACTATAAAGGAAAAAAATTATTTGTCAATAGGGCAAAGTGAGATTTATTGAAATTATTTTTACTTACTATTTTCCCGCTTTTTCTTAGGTTGGCATACTAATTGCTTTTGGGGTTAAAAAGAAAAATTGAAAATCTTTTGAATTTTCTTAGGTTGGCACAGGATTTGCTTTTGTGTTAAAGTAAAGTAAGTATAGTGCTAGATTTACATTCGGTGATTGGGGGCAAGTATAGTGCTATTTTTACAATTACATTCGGTGATTGGAACAGGAAAAAGCCCCAAGCTTTTTAGGCTTGGGGTTTGATGTGACTTATGACTTACGATTCTACTGCTAAAGCTTTTTCGGCTTCGTCCAAGTCCTCGGCTTGCATGATGACACCGCTCGCACGAATTTCCTTAATGTTTTCCAAATTGACAACGATTACAGCGGGTTTGTATTCAACCCTTGCGCTTTCCGCATAGAGCCAAGGTTTAACCTTTTCATCGGGAACCACTTCCCCGCTCGGCAACACATAAACGCTTTCCGCCTTATGCGGGAAGTATTGAAGATACAATTTGCCATCCCGCTTTTCCGCCTTTTGATGTTGCACCAGCGGAAGAGGCTTTTTGTCAACAGTTTGCAAATGTTCATACCACGTTATCCCGTTGGTGTATTCGACTTCCGACAAGGTAACGCCAAGCTTCTCGGCGATGCGATTACGGACGCTTGTATTATAGTTGGCATTGACAATGCCCATTTTGCGGCTAACCTTGCGCAATCCTTGGTAGGGATTATTCTTTTTGATTTTTTCAACGGGAGTGTCAATGAGAATGGAAACGAAGCGGCAAGCTGTGCCATTGGCTTTGATGAATCCCGCCATTTCCAAGGGAGAAGTGATGCTTACAATAGTGTTTGTCATAGTTTTTTGTCTTTCTTGTCAGTCGCAACGTGCGATTGACTGTATTGAACTATACTGATTTTTATATAAATGTCAATAGGCAATCGTTATTTTCTTTATTTTCTTTTCTTTAGTTTTTCTTTGGAATTGGCATGGGAGATGCTAGGCTCGAACCTAGTCACTGTAAATGTAGTGCTATACTTAGTGGATCGGGAAAGTATAATGCTAGACTTACATTCGGTGATTTGAGCAGGAAAAATCCCCTAATGATTGCTCACTAGGGGACTGTGGTTTACTACAACTATGAACTACACTACCGCAAATTCAAAGTTTTCCCGTTCGTTGCTCAAGTCATTCCCGTTCATGGTGCGTCCAGCTTGGAAAGCATTGATACAGCGAACCGTATTGTAATAATCCCATATCGGTGCCGAACCACCATTGGATTTGACTTTGAGATATTCTTTCAAGATAGAAATCGGATGATTGACGGCAAGAGGTTTGTCAGAAACCCCGTTCAACAGATTGAGAAATTGGGTTGCTTTTTCTTGAAATGCAGTTGCATATACCGCAATTGCCCCCAAAGTTCCCGGGCGTTTTGTAACCATTTGTTGCTGAACCATTTTGATGTAACGTTTGTCTTGTTCAACACATTCCCGCAATTCCTGTTCTGTCCACACAACTTTTTCGTGAGAAGCACCCACTTCATTCCACTTCAAGCCATACTTGAACCATGAAGCGATGCTATATTCCAAGCGGTCATTTGAAAATTCTTCTTGGCTGGGTTGGTGATGCTGTCCGATATTTTTTCGGAGAGTTGCATTAGCCGCAATAGAACGAGGTTGGTTGCGGTCAATGTAAAGAATGGATTCTGGCGGAAGTCCAAAATGGACATTGATTGTCAAAGGTTTGTTTTCCTCAATATGAGCCATAATCCGTTTTTGTCCATCAATGAGATTGCCATTAACATCGAATTTGATCCAGTTTCCAACATTCGACTTATATGCGCCATTGCGAATGTCCCGAATCAATGCTCGCAAGCGTTGACAATTTCGAGGACGATTCATAGGATGATAGTCAGCCATGATGGTTTTCATCATCGGCACAGTAAGAGTTTGCCCAACCATAGCCTTTTCTATGTCAGAAATGTATGGATGATTGCATGGACGGGTTTCATTTTTCACTGAGTTTGCGGTCTTGTTTTTCATATTGTTATTTGTTTTAATCGGACTGCGAACCACTCGCAATCTTCATAAGATAACTATACTTATTTCTTTTCCAATGTCAATAGCATTTTACATTTTTCTTCATTTTCTTTTCTTTAGTTTTTCTTTGGAATTGGCACCGAACTTGCTGTGGCTGAAGCAATAGTAAATGTAGTGCTATACTTAGTGGATCGGGTAAGTATAGTGCTAGACTTAGGATCGGTCACGACATTGTATTTACAATTACATTCGGTGATTGGGCAGGAAAAGAAAAGCACACCGAGGGAAAATCTCAGTGTGCTTTGCTGATGACCACGTTATGAACTACTTGTGGATGAGGAAATACCGAGATTGAGGACGCCCGAACGTAAAGTTATCGCTCTGTCCTGCGATTGAGTGAACTTGGGGAGAGAGACTGAGAGCCACTGCCACCGTGTCACGAGTAGCTATGAAACCCATTTGACAGAGTTTCAACTGCACTTCGTTCACGGTCATGCCTTTGTTGCGGTAATAGTCATCCCCGAGAACTTCACAGACTGACTCTGTGCCTTTGACCTTCTTCACGAACTTCTGCCCCATGACCGTGATAGTGACCTTTTTCTCCACGGGAACGAGTTCATCGGGATTGAGAAGGGTTGGCAAGACAGACAGCACAAGTTTGTGCATGGGGATAGGATTTCGCACACGTTGAGTTGAAGGTGCGCCAATTTCATTGTAACGAGCTTGGACTTCAGCGGCTTTCGCCATTGTGTTCTTGATATACTTCGAGGATTTTTGTAGTTTCATAACTTTTATTTTTGTTTTTGTTTCGTTCATTCAGCTTGAACTTGATAACATCATACCGATTTCCATATAAATGTCAATACCCTAAATGAATTATTTTTCAGCACCGAGGTTATTGTCTGACAAGTAAATATAGCAATATACTTAGGGATCATGCCGAGGTGGATCTTCTCGATGGATGCCTGGTGATCCTAAGTATAGCAATATACTTAGGGATCGCTATTTTTACAATTACATTCGGTGATTGGGCAGGAAAAAGCCCCCTAGCAAGCGAGGCTAGGGGGCAACCATGACAACTAACACACTATGCTGACACTAAAGCTGGTTTGTCGTCCTGTTTGGGGGCGACTTCATTGGACTTAACAGTTTTTACCAATAGCACGCTCGGGAACGGTTTGTCTTCAGTAGGAATGAGAGAGATACTGCATACGGTTTTGAAATGCAAATTGCCAGCTTTGATTGCATTGAGGATATTGGCAATCATTATATTTTTCTTTGTGCCGAGGGGAATTCCAGCGACAGCGGCAACCGATTGCAGTTGGTTCCAAGGAGTTTCACTCAGTATTGACTTTGCGAGTTGTTCAAATGTGTTTGTCATAGTGGTAATGACTATACCGTTTTTTTCGAGGATGTCAAACGTTTTTTCCAATTTTTAATAAAATTTTGTATGAACACTTTGTTCCGCTCAGATTCGCTCATCCACATTTTATGGATTTTATTAGCGTAAGCTTTTGAAACGTAATGAGGATAGCCCCAAGCCGCAACCATTTTGTTGCTGTATTCACTAGTGGTTTTACAATCGGAATATTCGATAAAGGGATTAAAAACATAATAGGTTGTCCATCCTCTTACCACCACCCCTCTTATCTTATCAGCAAAGGCTTTAGCTGTTTTAAAATCACTTGTTGACGTTGTCATAATAGTGGTAATTATTATACTGCTTGTTGTTGGTTTGTCAAGTCATTTTTTTGTAACCACCAATTTGGATTCATACGGATTTTAAGTCTGGCCAATCTTCTGCGTTCAGACGCTTCATAGGAATATCGGGCATACTTAGCCTTATAACGTTTGACAGTAGCTCTAAATTCCCGAGCCGCTTTTAACTCAGCCGCTTTTAACTCAGCCGCTTTGATTTTAGCAGCTTCGAGTCTGATTGCTCTTCGTTCATCCGCTTTACGTTTAGCATTTTCTCTACTTTGCTTTAGGATTTTTGCTTTATGTGCTTGGTAATATGCTTTACAATATGCTTTACGTTTAGCAGCTTGACGTTCAGCTTTTTCAGCAAATAATTTTATCAGTTCCTCTATTTGTATTTGAGAATATATACGAGGACATACCTTTTCACGTTCCTTTTTTTCTGCATGAAGTCTTGCTTTATTGGCTTGGAAGTATAAGCGTTTACGTTCTTTAATTTCCGCTTTGTGTGCTATATAATAAGCCTTTGCATAGGCTTTTTGTTTCTCTTGACGATAATATTCTTCACTCATAGTGTTATTAATTACTATACAGCTTTTATTCTGGTTGTCAAGCAGTATTTTTATTTTCTTTTGCACCGACCCGACGCCAGGTGATCCTAAGTATAGCAATATACTTAGGATCGCTCGATGGAGCCTGGGTGATCCTAAGTATAGCATTACATTTACCCTGGGTTCGAGTTACAATTACATTCGGTGATAAACAGGAAAAACCCCCTAGCAAGCGAAGCTAGGGGGAATATACAAAACACTAACACCAACACTTTAAAATTTATTTGGCATTACATGCCGCTTGAAAGCTTTCGTTCGATGGATGTTTAAGATACTGAGCAGTTGCATAAGCCTTTTCATGACTCCATCCATAGTAATTCCTCATTGAGTTGTAGAGAGATTGGAGTTTCAAGCAAATCGCTTGGTTCTTGGCATCGGTTAGATTGCCATTGATGAAGTTTTCAATACATCGTTTAATCATAATAGTGGTAGTTATTATATGGATTTTTGTTCCTTTGTCAAGGGTTTCTTTTTGTTTGGTAAAGATAATTCATGTGGAAAACAGTCAACTTCCCCGCCGTTTTTCATCTGGATTGAAATAATAGAATCGGTTGTCAATGGCCGCATAATGTAACTAATTTTCCCAGTACAACTGCAAATGCCACCATCTGGGTCAGTCCATTTGACTAGCACACCACGCTTGATGTCTTTAAGTTTCATGGGCATTCTCCATTTCTTCGGGAGGATTAGCTTCACATCCGCCTTGACAATACACTTCACCGCAAAACGGATTGGCACATTGAATGTGGTTATGTTCCTTAACAACAGTAATATGGAACACATCCCCGCCGCATACATCACACTTGGCAATTTGGGCGGGAACTACATTCCCTTTGTTGTCTTTGACTGTAGTAGGTTCGAGTATCATACGAGGTTATGGGTTTGAGGGTTAAGCACGATGTCAAGAATGGCAGTGCCACGGCAAATGTCATAAGGTCTTGTTACTCCCGCATTAGTGGCAATCACTTTGGCTCGCAGCTTGGCAGCAACATCGGGTTTGAGGATAAGTTCCCACTTCTGCAAATGTTCCTCTTGAATCTTTAATGCCTCTTCCAGAGTAAAGGAGTCAAATGTTCGTTTCATATTAATAATCGTAATCATAGTGTTATAGTTTACCGAAAATTTTCCTCTTGTCAAGGGAATAAATACACTTTTCTTCGGCATCTGAAAACAGGTAAGTCTAGCATTATATTTAGAAAAAGTCAAGGAATATTTGTAAATATAGCATTACACTTACCCTGTCTTCAAGTTACATTTACATTCGGTGATTGGAACAGGAAAAAGCCCCAAGCTTTTTAGGCTTGGGGCTGTGAGTAACTCCACTATGACTATAGGCAAAATTATGCGGGAACTTCCAATTGACATTTGCGAATGTCAGTAATTTCTACTTTGGCACCCCGCAAGATTGCCTTTTTCAAATCCTTT
>CAZZLB010000189.1:0-6044 GCA_964654655.1 uncultured Rhodoferax sp.
GCGACAGCGACAATGCCGCTGGCCTGTCGTGTTGCAGCAGATGAAAGGCCATGCGCGAGGCCGACTTGACCCCGACGCCAGGCAAGCGGCGCAGCGCCTGGATCAAGGCATCAAGCGAATTGGCGTTGGACATCCTCAGAACGGGAACTTCATGCCACCGGGCAAGCCCGGCATCCCAGCGGTGATCTTGCCCATCTTCTCGGCAGAAGTTTCTTCGGCCTTGCGCACTGCCGCGTTGAAAGCCGCGGCCACCAGGTCTTCGAGCATGTCCTTGTCCTCGGCCAGCAGGCTGGGGTCGATGCTGATGCGCTTGACGTCGTGCTTGCATGTCATCGTGACCTTGACCAGCCCGGCACCGGACTCGCCGGTGACCTCGACAAAACCCAGTTCATCCTGGGCTTTCTTCATGTTGTCCTGCATCGCCTGCGCCTGCTTCATGAGGCCAGCGAGTTGTCCTTTGTTGAACATTGATATTCCTTGATTAACGGTGGGTCAGCCCGGCTTGATGCTGCCGGGCACAATTTTCGCTCCAAAATCGCGCATCATGGCCTGCACGAAGGGATCATCAAAAATGATTTTTTCGGCCGCCATCTGCCGCTCGGATGCCAGCGCCACATTGCGCCGGGCCGGACTGTCGGTGACGCGCCCCACCTCCACCACCAGACGCACCGCGTGGCCTGCCGCCTGCAAGGCCGCGGCCAGCCGGTCACGGCTGCCAGCCTGGTTGAGAGACTCGCGCTCCACCCTGAGCAGCCACTGATCGGTGTCCTGCGCCACCAGTTGCGACTGCAGGGCGAGTTCGCGAACCATGGCGGTGATGGCGTCATCCGCGATGAGCCCACTCACCACCGCATGCCAGAAATCCCCCTCCTCGGTTGGCCGCAGCACCGCCTTGCCCGACTCACCCGCCACCGCCTCACCGCGGGAATCGGCTTGCACGCGCACCGGAACCGCCAGCACCTTGTTTGCGGTCTGCACGCTGTCCGCCAAAGCCGCCGCCGGCCCGGGCTGAGGCGCAACCACTGCCATGGGTCCACTGCGAACCTGCAATTGCTGGACCGTTACAGGCATTTCAACCCGGACAGCGGTCGCGGTCGCCGTCGCGGTCGCGCTTGCGGCAACCACAGGGCGCGGCGACTCAGCTCGGCTGTCTTTCAGAGTTTTTTTTTCAGCCGGCGCTGCGCAGCGCGTTGCTGGCTTGAAAGCCAGCAGACGCAGCAGTACCATGGTCAGCGCCGCATACTCGTCCGGCGCCAGACCGAGGTCAGCGCGCCCATGCAGGCAAATGCTGTAAAGCAGTTGCGTCTCGTCGGCCGGCATCAGTGCTGCCAGGCGCAGCGTATCGGCTGCCTGCGGATCCATCTCATCGGGCTGCGCCGCGTCGGCAACGGTCTGAATGACAGCCATGCGCTGCAACACGGCAGACATTTCTTCCAGGGTCGAGGCAGCACTCAAACCATTCAGGCGCAGCGCCTCTGAAGTTTCCACCACCGTCTTGCCGTCACCCAGAGCCAGTGCCTCGATCAGGCGCAGCACCCAGGAGCGGTCAACGCTGCCCAGCATCTGACGCACCGTCGCCTCCTGGAGCTGACCCGCACCGAAGGCAATCGCCTGATCCGTCAGGCTCAAGGCGTCGCGCATGGAGCCGCGCGCAGCACGCGCCAGCAGGGTGAGTGACTGCGTGTCGGCCGGCACGCTCTCGGTCTGCAGAACCTTCTGCAAATGCTCACGAATGGTCTCGGGTGCCATCGGCCGCAGATTGAACTGCAGACAGCGCGACAGCACGGTCACCGGCACCTTCTGCGGGTCGGTGGTGGCCAGCACGAACTTCAGATAGTCGGGTGGCTCCTCCAGCGTCTTGAGCATGGCGTTGAAGGCATGGCCGGTGAGCATGTGCACTTCGTCGATCATGAAGACCTTGAAGCGCCCCTGCACCGGCTTGTAAACCGCCTGTTCAAGCAAGGCCTGCACCTCGTCGACGCCGCGGTTCGAAGCCGCATCCAGTTCGGTGTAGTCAACAAAGCGGCCGGCATCAATATCGCGACATGCCTGGCAGACGCCGCACGGGGTGGCGGTGATGGTGCCCTGCCCGTCAGGTCCCTGGCAATTGAGCGACTTGGCCAGGATGCGCGACACAGTGGTTTTGCCGACACCGCGCGTGCCGGTAAACAGGTAGGCATGGTGCAGGCGTTGCGTTCCCAGGGCGTTGGAGAGGGCCTGCACGACGTGGTCCTGCCCCACCATTTCGGTGAAATTGCGGGGGCGGTACTTGCGGGCCAGCACGAGGTAGGACATGGGAGCCGATTCTAAAGCCCACCCCTGCTTCCACGTTGGCCCTTACAATACTTTTCGACGGGCCTTCCCGCATGGTGAAGCGGCCAACCGGGTCAGGTGGGGAACCAAGCAGCCCTAACTGTGGAGCCAGTGCCGGGGTCAGGCTCGTCAACCTTTCTTCGACCGAATTCGGACTTACTCCTGCACGCCCTGGCGCCTGGATTGCGAATGATGGGATGGCAGGCCTCGGATGGGCTGCAGCGCAGAGTCCGGCACCGGTCCCCGATGTCCGTGCCATACCCTGGCTCCCTTGGTCCAGGTCATGGGTGCGTTGGACTCGACCAGCCAGACCGGTTGATCAGAAGTCATCCCCAGGCTACCCGTGCCGTCGTACAGTCTGACCACATTGACAAACCTGCCAACGTTCGATTTGTGAAATGCCGACAGCACGACCGCCATATCACCCTCTTTGCACCTCATTGCTCGACTCCTTTGCCCACTCTGGCACCGAACCAAAACTGCCTTGCCTGCGCGCGATTTTCAACCGGATTCATACTTGCAAGTATTAAGTTTTGTTGCGATCCTTGCCCGTGCTTGTGCCTCAAACCAGGGTACTTCAGGGCGAGCGCATTGACAGCGCAGTGCACCGGTCTAGAATCTGCCTCAGTCAGGTTTTTTGCTGAGGAAATTTATGACAGTACTTGTAGCCTATGTGCCGCGTCCCGAGGGTCAGGCGGCCCTGGACAAAGGGATTGAAGTTGCGAAACGGCGCAACGAACGCCTGGTGGTGGTCAATGCCAGCCCGGGCGGCAGCAAGGAAGACCCTTCGCTGGCCGATGTTCAGGACTACGAGCGCGTGCAACAAGTGCTGAACGATAGCGGCCTGGACACCGAACTCAAGCAATTTGTTCGTGGCAAGAATGCCGTGGAAGAAATTGAAGGCCTGGTCGAGAAGTTGGGCGCTTCCCTGCTCATCATTGGCCTGAGAAAGCGCTCGCCCGTGGGCAAACTCATCATGGGCAGCGTCGCCCAGGAGTTGCTGCTCTCGGTTTCCTGCCCGGTGCTCGCCGTCAAGGCAGCTTAAAACAAGCCTGAGATCCGGCCGTCGTCATCGATGTCGATGCGTGCCGAGGCCGGCTCTTTGGGCAGGCCTGGCATGGTCATGATGTCGCCGCAAATCATCACCACGAACTCGGCGCCGGCCGCCAGTCGCACTTCGCGGATATTGACCATGTGGCCCGACGGCGCGCCGCGCAGCTTGGGGTCGGTGGAAAACGAGTACTGCGTCTTGGCCACACAGACCGGGTAGTGGCCATAACCGTCCTGCTGCAGTTTGGCTATCCTGGTGCGCACTGCGGTGTCTGCAGAAATATCTGCCGCGCCATAAACCTTGGTGGCAATCGCCTTCATCTTCTCCCACAAGCTGTCTTCGTCCTGGTACACATAGCGCATGTGGGCCGTACCTGACTCGGCCAGCTTCACCACGGCGTGCGCCAGTTCTTCGGCCCCGGCAGAGCCGTCCGACCAATGCCGTGAGATCACCACTGGAACGCCTTGCCGGTCCATGTGACGGCGCAGCAAGGCGAGTTCGGGTTCGGTGTCGGCCGTGAAATGGTTCAGCGCCACCACACAGGGTAGCCCGTAGCGGTGCCGTATGTTTTCGACATGCCGCTCCAGATTGGGCAAGCCCTTCTCCAGCGCGGCCAGGTTCGGCGTTGTGAGGTCCTTCAAATCGACGCCACCGTGGTATTTGAGCGCACGCAGCGTTGCAACAATGACGGCCACATCCGGGCGCAAACCGGACTTGCGGCACTTGATGTCGATGAATTTCTCAGCGCCCAGGTCGGCCCCGAAACCAGCCTCGGTCACCACGTACTCGCCAAGCTTCAGCGCGGCCTGAGTGGCAGTTACCGTGTTGCAACCGTGCGCAATATTGGCAAAGGGCCCGCCGTGGATGATGGCCGGATTGTTCTCCAGCGTTTGCACCAGATTCGGTTTGATGGCGTCCTTCAGCAGCGCCGCCATGGCCCCTTGCGCCTGCAACTCGCTGGCGCGGATCGGCTTCAGGTCACGGGTGTAACCAACGATGATGTTGCCAAGTCGCGCTTTCAGATCCTTGCGCGAGGTGGCCAGGCAGAAGATGGCCATGACTTCGGACGCGACCACAATATCGAAACCGTCCTCGCGCGGAAAACCGTTACCCGATCCCCCCAGCGAAATCACGGTGGAGCGCAGCGCGCGGTCGTTCATGTCCATGACGCGACGCCAGACGATGCGGCGGAAATCAAAGCGAAGCGAATTGCCGTGATGAATGTGGTTGTCGATCAGCGCCGCCAGCAGGTTGTGCGCGAGCGCAATCGCGTTGAAGTCGCCGGTGAAGTGCAGGTTGATGTCTTCCATCGGCACGACCTGGGCGTAGCCACCACCGGCAGCGCCGCCCTTCATGCCAAACACCGGCCCCAGCGAGGGCTCACGCAATGCAATCACGGTGCGCTTGCCGATCCGGTTCAAGGCATCTCCGAGCCCAACCACGGTGGTCGTCTTGCCCTCGCCCGCCGGCGTCGGGCTGATCGCGGTGACCAGCACCAGTTTGCCGTTCGGGCCGGTCTGCTGGTTCAGCCAGGCCAGATCGATCTTGGCTTTGTAGTGGCCATACGGCTCCAGCGCTTGCACCGGGATACCCAGGCGCTCCTGCGCCATCTGCAGCACCGGTTTGAGCGTCGCCGCCTGGGCGATTTGAATGTCCGAGAGAGCTGCCTTGGCAGGCGCAGAATCTGTCATCACTGACCCCTTTTGTTTGTTGCAACCCTGGCTCGTGCCGCCATCGCTTCCTCGCTGGCCAAAGCCAGCGCGAGCTGATCGCTGACCATGTGGGAAGCGAGGCGATTCAAGGCATTGGCGCTGGCATTGACAGCCTGCTTGCTCATGGTCACCGCCACTTCAGGCAGATCGACGATGCGCTGCGCCAGTTTGCCGGCTTCTGCCTCGGCCTGGCCGTCCGGCACCAGGTACTCGACCAAGCCAAAATCAAGCGCCTGCTGCCCTTGCAAACGCTCACCCAGAATAATGAAACGCTTGGCCCTGGCCGGCCCGAGCAAACCCACCAGACGCGGCAGTGCGCCCCAGCCCAGCGGTATGCCAAGAGCCACCTCCGGCAGCCAGAACCAGGCAGAGCTGCCCATCACGCGCCAGTCCAGCGCTGCCGCCAGTGCCGCACCACCGCCAATGCAATGGCCTTCGATGGCAGCAATCGTGATGGCTGGAATCTCCTCCCATGCCTGACACATGCGCTCGCCCAGCGCCGCCAGCCTGCGGCGCTCGGCCAGCCCCGGTTTGCTCTGGTCCGACTTCTGAACTTCAGAGAGATCCATGCCGGCAGAAAAATGCGACCCGGCAGCGCAAAGAATCACAGCACGCACACCGGGCTCATCGCGCAATTGCCGGGCGGTCTGTGTGAGATCGCGCATCAGTTCAAGGGAAAAAGCATTGCGCGTCTGCGGCCGGTTCAGGCGCACGCTCCAGACTCCGCCGCTGGCCTGTATCTCGATCAATTCGCTCATGCCCGATCCTGTGGTTCTAGGTAGTTACACCAGCTTGACTTTGTGGCGCTGGCGTCAAAAATGCACTATACCCCGCCCCCTACAGGAGACCTAGATGCAAATCAAACATAGCGCTGTCCTCGCGGCACTGGTACTGACCGCCGGCTGCGCACTGGCGCAACAAGGCGTCAGCAAGACCGAAATAACCTTGGGCTCGATCCAGGATTTATC
>CAZZLB010000190.1:0-5974 GCA_964654655.1 uncultured Rhodoferax sp.
CCGGTGGCCCTGATCGCGCTTTTCGGCGTGCGCGGCATCGCCAGCTTTCTGGCCCAATTGGCTCTGGCCAAAGTCACCAATCGCGGCCTGCTGCTGATGCGCACCTCCATGTTCGACAAACTGCTGGATGCCAGGCTCACGCTGTTTCAGCAACAATCCTCCAGTGCCCTGGCCAACACCATCGTCTATGAGGTGCAGAGCGGCTCGGTGCTGCTGGTCAATTCGCTGACCACGCTGGTGCGCGACAGTCTGACCCTGGCGGCACTGGTAGCCTACCTGCTGTACCTGAACTGGAAGTTGACACTCATCGTCACCGCGCTCTTTCCAGCCGTTGCCTTTGTCATGCGCACGCTTTCGAGGCGCTTGTACCGGCTGACCAAGGACAGCCAGGACGCCACCGACGCGCTGGCCTATGTGGTGGAAGAAAACGTGCTCGCGCATCGGGACGTGCGGCTGCAGGCGGCGCAAACGTCGCAGGCCAATCGTTTTCAAATGCTGGGTGCTTCGCTGCAACGGCTGTCAATGAAGTCCACTGCCGCATCTGCTGCCATGACACCGTTGACCCAGATGCTCGCCGCCTTTGCCTTGTCTGCCGTGATTTCCGTGGCACTGGCCCAAAGCGCCGGGCACGGCACTTCGGTTGGCAGTTTTGCCGCGTTCGTCAGCGCCATGCTGATGCTGGTCGCACCGATCAAGCATCTGTCGGAACTGGCCAATCCGATCACGCGCGGCCTTGCGGCCATGGAACGCGGACTCGACCTGATCGCCCTGACAGTCAGCGAATCAGGCGGCAGTTTTTCCAGCACCAAGGCGCGGGGCCATCTGCGTTTCCATCAAGCCTGCGTCCGATACCCCGACAGCACGACGCCAGCGCTGGACCAGTTCAGTCTGGAGGTGCGGCCGGGCGAGATTGTGGCGCTGGCCGGTGCGTCGGGCTCCGGCAAGACCACGCTGGTCAGTCTGTTGCCGCGCTTCATCGAGTTGAGCTCAGGCAGCATCGAGCTCGATGGCCATGCGCTTGAGGACTGGAATCTGGCTTCCCTGCGCGCCCAGTTTGCATTGGTCAGTCAACACGTTCTGATGCTCAACGACAGCGTCGCCGTCAACGTTGCGCTGGGACAGGAGATGGACCGCCAGCGTGTTCTGGAATGCCTGAAGGCGGCCAACCTGGCCGACTTGATGGACGAACTCCCGCACGGCATCGATACGCTGGTTGGTCACAACGCCATGCAGCTCTCGGGCGGGCAACGCCAACGCCTGGCCATCGCGAGGGCGCTCTACAAGGATGCGCCGGTACTGATTCTTGACGAGGCCACGTCCGCACTGGACGCCGAGTCGGAGCGAGCCATTCAGGACGCCCTGCAACGATTGATGCAGGGCCGCACCACACTGGTGATCGCGCATCGCCTCGCCACCATACAGCACGCCGAGCGCATCATCGTGATGGACAAGGGGCGGATTCTGGAAGCGGGCAGCCACGCCCAGTTGCTGGCCGCCCAAGGCGCCTACGCACAGCTTTACCGCATGGGGCTTTCGAAGACCGACGCAGCAGAGTGACTAGGCCAGCCAGGCCTTGAGCTGGCTGAACAGACGTTTGCGCCGGAACTCGAGGCTTTCCTCGGGCTCGGTCAAAGCGAGCTGACTCGCAAGCTGCCCGCGGCGAAGGTAATACCGATCAAAAAGCGACGAGGTCATACCCCATTTACGCATGAACTGCTTTCGTCCATCGTTCTTGACAATGCGGCCGGTGCTCTTGCATCGAAAGTGATAGACGAGGCTGTCTCCAACACCAAGAAACACGCGGCACCCAGCGGCCCACATCTTCATGGAAAGGTCATTGTCACTGCTCATGCCTGGGCTGAACTCCGAACTGAATCCACCCACCGCATGCCACCAGCGCCGATGCACCAGTGTCGGTGGCCAGGTCGCGCCGTACCAGTCGGGCTTGGCCAGGGTCTGGTAGCCCGCAAGCAGACGCGGCTCGTCGAACGATTGCACGTCAGATCCAAAATCATGGACACTGACGCAGCGGTTACCTGAATCCACCGACTCGATCATGGTGCCGGACAGCATGAATCCGTCGTGCCCGATTCGCTGCACCTTCTCCAGCAACCTGGTATCCCAATGCGGGCAGCAATACATGTCGTCGTTGAGGTAAACAATGAGCTCATGCTGCGCCAGGGCAGCGGCCTGATTGACGGTCAGGCAGATCCCGGTGTTCTCGGTCGAATGGGTGCAAGCCAAACCCTCGGAGCGCACCCAGTCCAGGGTACCGTCGCTGCCGTCATTGACATGAACAATGATCTGATGCTCAAAGGCGCTGTGCGCCCTGACACTGCCGATGCACAACTTCAGGAATTCAAGGTTGTTCCAGCTCGGAATCACAATGGAAAACAAGCGCAGGGGCGCTAGCGGTTGGGCAGTGAGCTTCATGCGGAGCGATCAATCAGGTCGAAATACATCCGCTCCTGTTCAGCGGCAATGCTGGGCCAGACCCTCTGCAGAGCGAACTCGCACGCCTTCACTGACAGTGCGCCGCGCAGACTCGCATCGTCAAGAAGGCGTCTGAGCACAGCGCCAAGCCCGGCAGCGTCCGTCGGCGAAGACAGAATCATCGCATTGACGCCGTGCGAGAGCAGACCTGCAATGCCACAGTAGCGCGCATCGCTCACGACAACCGGCAATCCATGGGCCATGGCTTCAAGTACCACCATGGCAAAAGTATCTTCCGTTGTCGGATGCACCAACACGTCGGCAGCCCGGTACAGGGGTGACACCTCTCTGAGTTGTCCCAGAAAATGAACCCGACCGGACAGCCCCATCAGCTGCGTCTTGCGCTGGAACTTTTCGAACTGGGCGGGGTCACCGACCACCGCCAGTTCGACATCCGAAGGCAAGGACTGGAGCGCATCCAGCACGGTGGACAAGCCCTTCTTCTGGTAATCGTTGGCAACAAACGCCAGCAGGAAGCCCCGCGTCGGCAACGCCAGAGCAGCTCTGGCGGCTTGGCGGTCCATGGCCGCTTGCGGCAAACTCACCCCCGGAGAAATCAGCGATACAGCACTGGATGGGTAGGTTTGACCGACCAGCTCCTGCAGGCTCGGCGAAGTCACCACAATCGCTTTTCGGAGGCCGGACGCAAAACGAAAATGCTCCATCAGCAGGTAGGCCAGCAGGCGCGGACTGGTTGCCACCTTGAGCCAGCGCAGCGCCTTGCGCCAGCCTGAGCGAGCCTGAAACAGGTTGTATTTCAGTGGCAGCACATGCACCGTTTGCACCTGACCATGCCAGGTGTTCTCATGCGAATGCACGATGTCAAAGCCGCGCCGCGTGGCCCACCATGTCGCCAACGCGTACCACAGCAGGTTGATCCAGCGTGGCCGGGTCAATGGCGAAGACATCAGGTGGTAATGGACGCCGGCACAGTGATGATCGATTCTCTGGGCGAATACATGAATCTCGTGACGCTGCGCGAGCTGCTCGACCAATGCGATCGAGTAGCGCTCGGCGCCGCCCCCGGTTGGCGAGAAAACCCGGTTCAACACGGCAATGCGCAGCCGACCTGGAGCCTTGCTCATGGCAGACGTCGCCGATCTTCGTACGCCGTACTCATCTTGAGCCAGAGCAATGGCAGCGTCGTTGCACGCAGCACAGGCACACGCGGCAGTTGCATCAGGTCCTCGCCACGCTGGCAGCGACTGCGCACCGTCGTGGTAGCCGAAACAAAGCCGACGGAACGCGCCAGAGCGGCATGTTCCGGATTGAATTCACCGTAGGGGTAACAAAAATGCTGCACGGGAGCGTCGATCACGGCTTCAAGTTCTGCCTTGCACAGTGCCATTTCGTCCCTGCTCTGTGCCAGTTCGGTCTGCTTCAGGTGAACATGGTGACGGGTATGCGCACCAACTTCCTGTCCACCTTTCACCCACTGTCGCAATTCACGCGGGCCCATCAGCGGCACCGGTGCGATACCGGACTGACGATCCCATTCATTGGTTTTCCCCAGATATTGACTCACCGCATAGCAGGTCGATGAAAAACCGTAACGCTGCAGAACCGGCATGGCGTGACTCAGATTGTTCAAATAACCGTCATCCAGGCTGATGCCAACGACCCTGCCAACACGCTCGCCAGTCAGATAAGGCATCAATGCCGACATCGAGAGACCCTGGTACCCGAGCAGATGCAGCCAGGCCATCTGGCGCGCGAAGGCCGACGGCGCCACATACAAGCTTCGAAAACCAGCACCTCTGGCAGGACTTGTCGCGATCTGGTGGTAAGTCAGAATCGGAATCGGCAGGCGATTGGCAGTTTGAAGACTTGACATAAGGCGCTGGAAGCCGGCAGCTACAGCAGAACGATATCGTACTGCTCCTGCCCCATTGCGCTCTCGCTCTGCAGGGATACGGGCTTGCCGATGAACTCGCTCAGGCCCGCCAGGTGCTGGCTCTCTTCGTCCAGTAACAATTCGATCACCTTGGGTGAGGCGACGACACGAAATTCACGCGGGTTGAACTGTCGCGCCTCGCGCAGGATTTCGCGGAAGATATCGTAGGTCACGCTGCGAGCCGTCTTCACAATTCCCTTGCCAGCGCACACCGCACAGGGTTCGCACAGCACTTGTGCCAGCGATTCGCGTGTTCTCTTTCGTGTCATCTCCACCAGACCAAGTTGGGAAAACTCTCCTGCCATGGTCTTGACGCGATCACGTGCCAACTGCTTGCGGAACTCCGCCAACACCGCCTCACGATGATCCTGCCGCACCATATCGATGAAATCGACAATGATGATGCCACCCAGATTGCGCAAACGCAGTTGCCGTGCAATGGCCTGCGCTGCCTCCAGATTGGTCTTGAAAATCGTATCGTCAAAATTGCGGGCGCCAACGAAGCCACCCGTGTTGACATCCACTGTTGTCAGCGCCTCGGTCTGATCGACGATCAGATAGCCGCCGGATTTCAGTTCAACCCGGCGTCCCAGTGCTTTGGCTATTTCCTCGTCAATCGCGTACAGATCAAAAATCGGGCGCTCACCCCGGTAATGTTGCAGCTTCTGGGCAGCAGCGGGCATGAACTCGAGACCAAAGGTCCTGAGTGCCTCAAACTGCTCGCTTGAATCCACCTTGATACTGTGGGTTTTTTCACAGACCAGATCGCGCAACACGCGTTGCAGGAGATTCAGGTCCTGATGCAGGATGGACAAGGGTGGCAGTGACACGGAAGCCTGCCGGATGCGCGCCCAGGCCTTGCGCAAGTAACCGATGTCCTCCGACAATTCCGAATCCGAGGCGTCCTCACCGTTGGTTCTGAGGATGAAGCCACCGCCCTGCGGTCCGGTCAGGTTTTGCAGACGCAGGCGCAGTTCATCACGCTGCTGTACCGGAATTTTTTGTGACACCCCGACATGGTCGTCCTGTGGCAGGAATACGAGCATGCGCCCGGCGATGCTGATCTGCGTTGACAGTCGGGCACCCTTGGAGCCAATCGGGTCCTTGATGACCTGCACCATCAGCGACTGACCTTCAAAAATCTGCTTCTCGATGGGCAATTGCGGCAACGTGTTGCGCACCATGCCTGGTGACTCGCCATCGGGTTGTCGATGCCAGACGTCAGCCACGTGCAAGAACGCGGCACGCTCCAGGCCGATATCAATGAAGGCCGACTGCATGCCCGGCAGCACTCTGGCGACCTTGCCCAGATACACATTGCCGACCAGACCACGCTCAAGCGAGCGTTCCACGTGCAGCTCCTGCAAGGCACCGTTTTCAACAATGGCGACGCGCGTCTCTTGCGGCGACCAGTTGATCAATATGTCTTCTTGCATACAGAGGAATGTATTCCAAATGACTGAAGCAGGGCTGCAGTTTCAAACATCGGCAATCCCATGATGCCAGAGTAGCTGCCGCTCAAATGTGAAATAAAAGCCGCCGCCCTGCCCTGCACCGCGTAGGCACCGGCCTTGCCCGCAGGCTCGC
>CAZZLB010000191.1:0-5915 GCA_964654655.1 uncultured Rhodoferax sp.
CGGATCCAGTCCCAGTTTGATGCGCAGCGGTATACCGGTCGCCTCGGAGCGCACCAGTTTCTTGACCCAGTCTTCCTGAGGGATCAGTTCTTCACAGCCGCGCAGGGTCACCGCCAGGGCTTCACGGACACGGTCTGTTACAGAAAACGGGGATGTTGACGCTTGATTCATAGGGGTTTTTCTTGATGCGTTACGGCACGGCGCAGTTATACTCTTCGCTCTCTCTTGCGCTTTATTTTAGTTCGCCAAGCTTGCATGCTTTTCTTGTCTCCTCGACATCTCACCTAACCTGCCGTCCCTGGAACCCTTCTTTTGATCAAAAGCCTTCTTTGCACCGGTAAGGCCGTGCTGACGTCCGCGAGGGGAACTGTCCGGCGATACCCGAAACGAGTTGCTGCCATTTTTGCGGCGCTGCTCATGGCGGGTACGGGCGGCGCATTTGCATTGGCCAACCTGGCACCGGACGCGTCAGAGCTACCCGTGCACCAGGTTCTTGAATCAGTCAGCGCTCTGCCAGTCAATGTCCCAGCCGATCTCGAGTTCCAAAGCTTCAAGCTTTTCCGCTCGGAAATCAGCCGTTCCAGCGATACGACCGACACCCTCCTGAACCGACTGGGCGTTGACGACCCCCTCGCCGCAAGCTTTTTACGCTCGGACGCCGCTTCGCGCCAGGCCCTGTTCGGACGCAGTGGCCGCAACGTCAATGCCGAAACCAGCGAAAGCAATCAACTGCTCAAACTCGTTGCTCGCTGGAGTCCCGAGGACAACGGCAAATTCAACCGCCTCGTGGTTGAACGAACTGCCAGCGGCTTCGAGTCGCGCACTGAAATTGCAGCGCTGACGGCATCCACCCGACTGGCTGGCGGCACCATCCAGAGTTCCCTGTTTGCCGCAACAGACGAAGCCAAAATTCCTGACAGCATTGCAACCCAACTCGCTGAAATTTTTGCTGGCGACATCGATTTTCATCGTGCCTTGCGCAAGGGAGATCGTTTTTCGGTGGTTTACGAAACCCTTGAGGGCGACGCCGAACCCCTGCGACCTGGACGTGTCCTGAGCGCCGAGTTCGTCAACAACAACAAGACCTTCCAGGCAATGTGGTTTCAGGAGCCGGCAAGCCGGAGCAAAGGCGGCTATTACACTTTCGATGGCCAGAGCTTGCGCCGCGCCTTTCTGGCCTCACCGATGGAGTTTTCACGCGTTACCAGTGGCTTCAAGATGCGCTTTCATCCCATATTGCAGACCATGCGGGCGCATCAAGGTGTTGATTACGGTGCACCCACTGGCACGCCGGTGCGCAGCGTCGGTGATGGCGTGGTGGAATTCGCTGGCGTCCAGAACGGCTACGGCAATATGATCATTCTGAAGCACCGCAATCAGCACAGCACCGTTTACGCGCACCTGAGTCGCATCAATGTGCGGCGCGGAGCCAGTGTGAGTCAGGGGCAAACGATAGGCGCGGTCGGCGCCACAGGCTGGGCCACCGGGCCCCATTTGCATTTCGAATTCCGGGTCAAGGGTGTCCATCGTGATCCGCTCACCATTGCCCGACAGAGCGAATCCGTTCCGGTAGCTGCATCAGCCAAGTCGGCGTTTGCACGTCTGGCAGCAGAAAACCGGATTGCCCTGGCCGCAGCCGCTGTAGTGCAACAGGGCAGCGCGCAGTAAGATTCCCGGCAAGGGCACAGCACGTGTCTGAAATCTACCTCGGTCTGATGTCGGGCACCTCACTCGATGGAGTCGACGGCGTCCTGGCTGACTTTTCCGGGCCAAAACCACGCATCCTGGCCCACGGCAGCGCACCTTTCTTGCCATCCCTGAGAGCGGAACTGCTTGAGCTCAACGCTTCTGGCAACGACGAATTGCATCGATCCGCATTGGCCGCCAATGCCTTGGTGCGGGTGTACGCCCGGGTGGTGACGGATTTGCTGCAACAAACCGGGCTCGACCGTAACGCAGTAGCCGCCATTGGCGCCCATGGACAAACAGTGCGGCACCGCCCCCAGTTCTTTGACGGCACCGGTTACACACTCCAGCTTAACAACCCGGCATTGTTGGCTGAGTTGACCGGCATCGATGTCGTCGCAGATTTTCGCAGCCGTGACGTCGCAGCCGGCGGTCAGGGCGCTCCACTGGTGCCGGCCTTTCATCAAGCGGTGTTCGGCCGGATGGGCGAAACGGTACTGGCGCTGAATGTGGGTGGCATCGCCAACCTGACGGTGCTGGGCCCCGGACTTTCTGAGGACGTGATCGGTTTTGACTGCGGCCCCGGCAATGCACTGCTGGACGCCTGGTGTCAACGCCATCTTGACCAAGTTTTTGATATGGACGGCGCGTGGGCAGCTTCAGGCGCAGTGAACTTTGATTTGCTGGCCGTATTGCTTGATGAACCCTATTTCTCTCTTCCCATCCCGAAGAGCACAGGACGCGACCTGTTCAACCTGGACTGGCTCCGCCGACAGCTTGAAAAGGTAGCTCCGGTATCACCGGCTGACGTCCAGGCAACGCTGACCGAACTGAGCGTCTGCGCCTGCGCAGTCAGCGTCAATCGCTACGGCTCGGCCAGCAAGGAACTCATCGTTTGTGGCGGTGGTGCCTACAACGGCCACTTGATGCGGCGCCTGCAATCGCATTTACCAGCGCTTGATGTCAAGTCATCCGAGGCGCTTGGGATGCCTCCATTGCAAGTGGAAGCAAGTGCGTTTGCCTGGCTGGCCCGCAAGACGCTGCTGCGTGAAACAGCCAGTCTGAAAACAGTAACGGGCGCCCACGGCGCCCGTATTCTCGGTGCAACCTACCCGGCCTGACTTAATCGGTTGGGGACAGAGCTTGCTCGCTTCGCGTAACTGCGGACTGTCCCACAAGGTTAAGAGAAGCTCGATCCGCAACCACAGGTGGTAGTGGCATTGGGATTCTTGATGACAAACTGCGCGCCCTGCAGATCTTCCTTGTAGTCAATCTCGGCGCCGACCAGATACTGATAACTCATGGCATCAATCAGCAGGGATACGCCATTCTTGGTCATGGTCGTGTCATCTTCGTTGGTTACTTCGTCGAAAGTAAAACCATACTGAAAGCCGGAACATCCGCCACCCTGTACAAAGACACGCAATTTCAGGTCCGGGTTGCCCTCTTCGGCAATCAGATCCGCAACTTTGGCGGCTGCACTGTCCGTAAAAAGAATGGGGCTCGGCATTTCAATTTCATTGTGTTCTGCGACGGCGTTCATGGCTACTCCGAAAAAATGGTTTCCTTAATACTACAGCAATTCGCTCAACCATTCAGCTGGCTGTTATTTGCCGCCAACTTCAGTGTGGGCTTTTCTTCTTCAACGCCTGGACGCAGTTGGCCATCGATGATGGCCCCCTGATGCATCTCCAAAGCGGTGTAATACACATCGCCCTCGATCCGCGCTTTGGGTTGCAATTCGAGCATGACCCGCGCGTGAACCGGCCCCCTGACCGTTCCATTGACGATGATGTGGTCTGCGACCAACTCCCCGGTCACTGTACCGGTCTCGGAAATGACCAGAATACTCGCCGCGTCGGCCCTGACACTGACATTGCCACGCACCTTGCCATCGATCCGCAAACCATCAGCGAACCTGAGGTTGCCGTCAATTTCACTGTCTTCTGCAATAAGGCTTCGGATCGGGGGTTGCTTCTTTTTGTTGAACATGAAGAGAACTCGCTAAAGCACAAAAAGTTGTTAACTATAACTTGATAGTCTGCACTGCCCTGGCAACAGACCCATCCATGACTCTTGCAGTAACGGCCTTGACCATCACCGACGCTGGCAATTCAAGAACACCTTCAAGGCGCCCGTACTGTTTCAGCTTGAAAGCCAGTGCGCCGCCTGGCAGCGCTCCGGTCCAGGGTCTGCCATTCTGCACCCCGGTAAGCGCTAATTCAAGCCGTCCATTGAATTCGGGTGGGTTCTTGCGCGCTTGAATGACCAGCACCTGCCACTTCACTTCACGTGCGCCGCGAAGTTCGGCCTGCAACCCTCGGATCACGATTCCTTCACCCCCGGTCGTGGGTATCAGCTTTTCAAAAAACCCAAGATCGTCACGCAGGCTCTGGTTATCCGCTTCGAGTTGCTTGACCATGGCAGCCAACTTCTCTCTGGCCACCTTTTCGGAGGTCATCAAGGTCTCGGACGTGTTGGCAATCAGTTGTGCCTTGTCTCGCTCCGCCCTAAGGGCCAGAAGTTGGGTCCGCACGCCAACAAGCTCGGACCGCGCCTGGCGCAATTCCTCCTTGGTGTCGTTATCAAGACCTGCAATGTCCTTGCCGAATTCAAACGCCCACAGACTGATGGCAGCACAAAATCCCAGCACCAGTGCCAACAGGGCCCAGCGAAACGGCCAGGGCAAAGCAGTACGCACCGACATGCGCGGTGCACTGACAGTCAGGCGGCGAAGAATCAGGCGAAGTCGCATCGGGCACGAAGTCTAGCAGTCATAACGAAAACAGCCGCCTGAATCTGCATTCTGGCGGCTGTCGCGTGGCAGCAATCTGCTGACAAATTCGGGTTCGACTTAGCGCTTGCTGAACTGCTTGCGACGACGCGCACCGTGGAAACCAACCTTCTTGCGCTCGACTTCACGCGCATCACGCGTCACAAAGCCGGCTTTGCTCAACTCGGACTTGAGTGTTGCATCGTAGTCGATCAGGGCACGGGTGATACCGTGGCGCACAGCGCCTGCCTGACCGGACTCGCCGCCACCAGCGACATTGACCATGATGTCAAAAGTCTGGGCGTGGTTGGTCAGCATCAGGGGCTGCTTGCAAATCATGATGGACGTTTGACGACCGAAAAACTTTTCGATGTCTTTGCCATTCACCACGATCTGGCCGGAGCCCTTCTTCAGAAATACCCGGGCCACGCTGGACTTGCGACGGCCGGTTCCGTTGTTCCATTCACCAATCATCTCAAGGCTCCTTAGATTTCCAACACTTTGGGTTGCTGGGCAGTGTGGGGGTGCTCAGCACCACCGTACACCTTGAGCTTCTTGATCATGGCGTAGCCAAGCGGCCCCTTGGGCAGCATGCCCTTGACGGCTTTTTCCAAAGCGCGTCCCGGGTGTTTGGCTTGCATGTCACGGAAGTTGATCTGCGAAATGCCACCCGGAAAGCCGGAGTGGCTGTAATAGATCTTGTCGAGCGGCTTGGCGCCGGTGACGCGCAGCTGGGCTGCGTTGATGATGACAATAAAGTCACCGGTATCGACGTGAGGCGTGTAAATGGCCTTGTGTTTGCCGCGCAAACGGAGAGCAACTTCGCTGGCTACTCGTCCGAGGACCTTATCGGTCGCGTCAATCACAAACCACTCGTGCACCACGTCAGCGGGTTTTGCGCTGAAGGTCTTGGTCATGAGTTTTCTCTAAAAAGAGGGTTTGTCGGGCTCTTTTCCACGGTCGGCGTTCCTCTGATGGGAATCTCTTAGGTGGGAAATGAACTTCGCCGCGGAGCCACAAAAGCGCTGCGAAGCCGGACATTATAAGGGATTTGGCTGGCAAAAGATTCGCCGAGACTGCGCCAAAGGCGGGTAGCGTGGGTCCGATTCGGCCATGAGATGGCTGTTTTGTTCCTCAAATGTCGCTGTTCGCGCGTAGACTTCTGCGATGCAACTCGTCGAGGAGCTAATAGCATGAGTCCAAACCGGAGCGTCTTAAACCTTGTCGGCGCAATTTGCATCGCAACGGTTGGCCCATTCTTGGTTGGGTTTATCGCCTTCGAGGCTGTCTACGCCATCGGAGGACAACATGCTTGGGACTCAATTCCAATAGCAATCGGATTTCTGGGAATTTACTACCTGCCTTCTGTAGCGACAGGGGCAATGGGCCTGCGTTACCTTTTCCATCGACGCAAGCCTTGGATTGTTGCGATATCTGTGTATGTTCCAGCAATGTG
>CAZZLB010000192.1:0-5901 GCA_964654655.1 uncultured Rhodoferax sp.
CCCAGGCGCTGCGCCTCCTTCAGCACAACGTCGAAATCAAGCCCCTTGTCGCGCATCTCCGACAGAATGAAGTTGGTCGTGCCATTGATGATGCCAGCGATCCACTGAATGCGATTGGCGGTCAGTCCCTCGCGCAAGGCCTTGATGATGGGGATGCCACCTGCCACCGCTGCCTCAAAGGCCACCATCACCCCTTTGGCAGAGGCTGCCGCAAAGATCTCCGTCCCGTGCACGGCCAGCAAAGCCTTGTTGGCCGTCACCACGTGCTTGCCTGCGTCAATCGCTTCCATCACAAGGGTCCTGGCGATCCCGTAGCCACCGATGAGTTCAACGACGATGTCGATGTCCGGATTGGCAATCACGGCGCGCGCATCGTTGACCACGGTGACTGCGGCACCGACCAGAGCCTGAACCCGCACCAGATCGAGATCGGCCACCATGCTTATTTCGATGCCACGGCCAGCCCGTCGCATGATTTCCTGCTGATTGCGGCGTAACACGTTGAAAGTGCCTGAGCCTACAACGCCCATGCCAAGAAGACCTACTTGAATCGGTTTCATAAATTTTATGCTTGTTGGTAAATCAGTTGCTGTGCCGCTTGCGGTAACCTTCCAGGAACCTGGCAAGGCGCCCAATGGCCTCGCGCAGGTCATCTTCGTGTGGCAGGAAGACGATCCGGAAATGGTCTGGCACCGGCCAGTTGAAGCCCGTACCCTGCACCAGCATGACGCGGGTTTCCTGCAGCAGTTCCAGAAAAAACTGCTGGTCATCCGAAATCGGATAGAAGGTTGGATCGAGCCTGGGGAACATGTACAACGCAGCGATCGGCTTGACACAGGTGACACCAGGAATGGCAGTGATCAACTCGTACGCCAGGTCGCGTTGCCGGCGCAGTCGACCCCCTTCAGCCACCAGATCATCGATGCTCTGGTAGCCACCCAAGGCAGTCTGAATGGCCCACTGTCCGGGTACGTTGGCACACAGGCGCATATTCGAGAGCATATTGAGCCCCTCGATGTAATCGACGGCCGATTTCTTGTCGCCCGAGACAATCATCCAGCCGGCACGGTAGCCGCAGGAACGGTAACTCTTGGAAAGTGAATTGAAAGTCAACATCAGCACATCGTCAGCCAGACTGGCGATCGCCGTGTGACGTGCACCATCGTAGAGTACCTTGTCGTAAACCTCATCGGCAAAAATCACCAAGCCGTATTCCCTGGCAATCTGCACCATGCCCTTGAGCAGTTCGTCCGAGTACAGCGCACCAGTCGGATTGTTTGGATTGATCACCACAATGCCCTTGGTGCGCTTCGTGATCTTGGCACGAATGTCGTTCAGATCGGGCATCCAGCCTTTCGCTTCGTCGCACAGGTAGTGCACAGGTGTGCCGCCGGACAGACTGGCAGCGGCCGTCCACAGCGGATAGTCCGGTGAGGGCAGGAGCAATTCGTCGCCGTTATCGAGCAGAGCATTGGTCGCCATCACAATCAGTTCACTGGCGCCATTGCCAAGGTAGATGTCGTCGAGTGTGACGCCCCGGATGCCCTGCTCCTGTGTGTAATGCATGACCGCCTTGCGCGCGCCAAAAATGCCCTTGCTGTCCGAGTAACCCGCGGAATTTGGCAAATTGCGAATCATGTCCTGCTGGATTTCTTCGGGCGCATCGAAACCGAACACGGCCAGATTGCCAATGTTGAGTTTGATGATCTTGTGCCCCTCTTCTTCCATCTGGCGAGCGGCGTCCATGATGGGACCGCGTATGTCGTAACAGACGTTGGCCAGTTTGCTGGATTTTCGAATGATCTTCAAAGTCCCTCCGGACGAGCTTGACATGAGGCGAAACCTATAATTTGACCACATTTCCACTCGGCATCAGGCGTTCCTGATGCGCCATGACCCGGGCATTCAGATAAATTCAACATGAAGATCCAACCTGACATCATCGGCGCGCAGTCCATCAGCGGCTACGGAGCGGGCTGGATCGGCGTTGGCGGAGAAAAAATCAACAGCAGCGTCGTGATCGGCTCGCGCGGTGAACGTTTTGCCTGGAACTGCCAGCGATTTGAAGACCTCGACGCCAGGCATTTTGCGCAGCTCGCCGCCCTGCGACCAGAGTTGGTGATCTTTGGCAGTGGACCTCGGATCCGGTTCCCGCAGGGACTGTGGATCAAGCCGCTGATCGACCTGCAGATCGGGCTTGAAACCATGGACACGCAGGCAGCCTGTCGCACCTACAACGTGCTGGCTGGTGAAGGACGAACGGTGCTGGCGGCCCTGTTGATTGAGCCCTCATAGGGATAACACCGGAGCTGCGGACAGCGGTCACGAGCTGTTTTCAGGGTAAAATTCGCCTTTGAGGTCGCAGGCTCCGCAACACTGTCACACGATGGAGCCAAGGACTTGAGAGAACGACGCATCCTGTCAAACGAGATTTAAGAACCATGGCGATTGTTGTCAATAAACCCATCCCTGAATTTGAATCAAATGCCACCAGTGGCATCAAGGTCTCCAACACCTCCCACCTCGGAAAAATCGTCATCCTCTACTTCTATCCGAAGGACAATACACCTGGTTGCACAACGGAAGCAATGCAGTTCCGTGACAAGTACCGCGACTTTGTGAAGGCCGGCGCCACGGTGTTTGGCGTGTCGCGAGACAACATGAAGTCGCACGATGAGTTCAAATCCAAGCTGGAACTGCCGTTTGAATTGATCGCGGACACGGAAGAAAAGATGTGTCACATGTTTGGCGTCGTCAAGAACAAGATCATGTACGGCAAGAAGGTCAAAGGTATTGAGCGCAGCACGTTTCTCATCGGGACAGATGGCGTCCTGAAAGAGGAGTGGCGCGGTCTCAAGGTACCCGGGCATGTCGACGATGTACTCAAGGCCGTCAAGGATCTTAAGAAAATCGCGGCACTCGTCTGACTCTGACGAATGCCCTTACCTAGCCCCCCAGCCAAGCGCGCCGCCCTGCTGTCCGAGAAGGACTACAACCGGCCGGCGCAAACAACACGCAGGGCCACCAAGGCCGATGTGGCTCCTGACAGGCAATCTATCGCACCGCTCACGGGTGCAGTACAGCCTTCGGATGCTGCTGCAACGGCGGACATCGAAAGCCGAAGCAGGCGTCACCCCGTACCGGTCACCACGCCGCCGAGCCAGCCCGAACCGATAGTGACACCCAAGGTTCGACCCAGGAAAACGACTCACACCGGTACAGCCAAGTTGTTTGTGCTTGACACCAATGTGCTGCTGCACGATCCGATGTGCCTGTTTCGCTTTGAAGAACACGACATCTTCTTGCCAATGATTGTTCTGGAAGAGCTCGACGCGCACAAGAAGGGCATGACCGAAGTTGCGCGAAACGCGCGTCAGACCAGCCGCACGCTCGATGCACTGGCTGGCCACCAGGGCTCTGACATTGCAGCCGGACTGGCGCTGAACAGCACGGGACACCGCGAAGCGGGAGGCAAACTCTTTTTTCAGACCCAACTGCTGAACTACACCCTGCCAAGCAGCCTGCCCCAAGGCAAGGCGGACAACCAGATTCTGGGTGTTGTCGATGCTTTGCGCCAACAATATGCGCCGCGTGAAGTGGTGCTGGTGTCCAAGGACATCAATATGCGGGTCAAGTCGCGTGCGCTGGGTTTGGCGACGGATGATTACCAGAACGACAAGACACTGGAAGATGGCGATCTGCTTTACTCTGGCTCAATCGCCTTGCCAGCCAATTTCTGGACCACGCATGGCAAGACGGTCGAGAGTTGGCAGCAGGGGGTGCACACGTTCTACCGCATCACTGGCCCGATTGTTCCTAGCCTGCTGGTCAATCAACTGGCATTCTTTGAAGCGCCCGGCGAACCCAGCCTGTACGCCCGCGTGACTGAAATTCGAGGCAAGACTGCCGTCTTCAAAACGCTGAAGGACTACACCCACCTGAAGAATTCGGTGTGGGGCGTCACCATGCGAAACCGGGAGCAGAACTTTGCCATGAATCTCCTGATGGATCCTGAGATTGATTTCGTCACCCTGACAGGCACCGCCGGGACCGGCAAGACCTTGATGGCACTGGCTTCCGGATTGACCCAGGTCCTCGACGACAGGCGCTATACCGAGATCATCGTGACACGCGCCACGGTCAGTGTCGGCGAGGACATTGGTTTCCTGCCCGGTACCGAAGAAGAAAAAATGGGGCCATGGATGGGCGCCCTCGATGACAATCTGGAAGTGCTGGGCAAGACCGACACGAGCGCCGGCGAATGGGGACGCGCAGCCACATCCGAGTTGATCCGCAGCCGCATCAAGATCAAGAGCATGAATTTCATGCGGGGACGCACCTTCCTCAACAAATACGTCATCATCGACGAGGCACAGAATCTCACGCCCAAACAGATGAAGACCCTGGTCACGCGGGCCGGTCCCGGTACAAAAATCATCTGCATGGGCAATCTGGCCCAGATTGATACACCTTATTTGACCGAAGGCTCTTCAGGCCTGACTTTTGCGGTGGACAAATTCAAGGGCTGGCAGCACGGCGGGCACATCACCCTGGCGCGCGGCGAACGCTCACGGCTGGCAGACTTTGCCAGTGAAGTGCTATAGACCTTTTTCGAGCCTGGAAAAATCAGAAATCTCCACTGCCGCCCTGTGCCAGGGACTCAAACTTGGTAATCGGTTTGAGGAAGGCAAGTTTCACCATACCGGTCGGGCCATTGCGCTGCTTGGCGATGATGACTTCTGCCACACCGGGCTCCTTGCAGGCTTCCTTGGTGTAGTACTCGTCGCGGTAGATGAACATGATGATGTCGGCATCCTGCTCAATCGCACCGGACTCACGCAAATCACTCATCATGGGGCGCTTGTCAGGGCGAGTCTCGACGCTGCGATTGAGCTGTGACAAGGCCATCACCGGACACTGCAGTTCCTTGGCCAGCATCTTCAGGCCACGCGAAATCTCGCCCAGTTCGGTCGCACGATTTTCACCGTCGCTCGATGATCCGCTCATGAGTTGCAAATAGTCCACCACAATCAGACCTAGCTTGCCGCAATTGCGCGACAGTCGTCTGGCGCTGGCGCGCAACTCGCTGGAAGTCAGGCCGGCGGTCTCATCGATATGCAGCGAAATTGTCCGCAGTTTTTCGATTGCTTCGGTCAGCCTCGGCCACTCCTCGTCGGTCAGCTTTCCGGTGCGCAAGTGACTTTGATCGATTCTGCCGATCGATCCAACAATCCGCACCGCCAACTGCGCGGCGCCCATTTCCATGGAGAACACCGCAACCGGCAGACCTTCGTTGAGAGCCACGTGCTCGGCAATGTTGATGGCCAGCGCGGTCTTGCCCATGGAGGGTCTGGCCGCCAGCACAATCAGGTCGCCCGCCTGAAATCCGGCCGTCAGTCGATCCAGATCATAAAAACCAGTAGGCACACCCGTCACATCGTTCGGGTTATCGGCCATTTCCGTGACCCGATCCAGCAAGGCCACCACCAGGCTATCCATGGCCTGAAAACCCTGCTTGGTGCGCGCCCCCTCTTCGCCGATGTTGAATATTTTCTGCTCGGCTTCATCCAGGATGCTGGCCACCGCGCGCCCCATCGGGTTAAAGGCACTGGTGCTGATCTCGTCACTGGCACTGACCAGCTTGCGCAATATCGCGCGCTCGCGAACAATTTCCGCGTAGCGCCTGATATTGCCAGCGCTGGGCACGTATTGCGCCAGTGCATTCAGGTAAGCCAAGCCACCAACTTCCTCGGCTCTGCCCTGCCCCGCCAACTGTTCAAAAACCGTAATGACATCGGCGGGCCTGGACAGGTTGATCAAGGCGCCGATAGCACCGAACACCAGGCGGTGCTCAAAACGGTAGAAGTCATTTTCCTGCAGCAAGTCGCTGACACGATCCCA
>CAZZLB010000193.1:0-5878 GCA_964654655.1 uncultured Rhodoferax sp.
GATCACCAGTTGTGCCGATTTCAGGTCCTCGTAACTGGTGCTGCCCTTGATGCGCGCCAGCGCTGCGTCGCGCTCGGCGCTGGTGATTTTCTCTTTCTTGATCAGCCGGTCCAGACTACCCGCCACGGTGGCCACGCCCTTGGCCACGGCCGCCTCGTTGATATCGACCATGACGACGTTCAGGCCGCAGACCGCGCACGCCTGCGCAATGCCGTTCCCCATGGTGCCGGCGCCGATGATGCCTACTGTATTGATGCTCATGATGAAAAACTCCGGTAAATAGAAAGCAATGTTAACGGTTGGCGGCAAGCGCACTTTCGCGCAGCTCGCGCCGCAGCACCTTGCCGATGGCGCTGCGCGGCAGCTCCGGCAGAAACTGCAGGCTGCTCATGCGCTGCGTCTTGCCCAGACGCTGATTGGCCCACTGCAGCAGTTCTTGCGGCTCGATCACCGCACCCGACTTGCGCACCACAAAGGCGGCCGGTGTTTCACCCCATTGCGGCGAAGGCATGCCCGCCACGGCCACCTCGACCACATCCGGATGCTGGCGCAGCACTGCTTCCAGATCACTCGGATAGATGTTGAAACCGCCCGAGATGATCATTTCCTTCTTGCGGTCGATCAGCGTCAGAAAGCCGTCCGCATCAAAGCGCCCGACGTCACCAGTGCGGATGAAGCGTTTGCCGCTGGCGTCAAACCACTCCACCTCGCGCGTTTTTTCTTCCTGCCCGTGGTAGCCCAGCATCATGCCGGGCGAATGGCCCACCACCTCGCCAGCCTGGCCGGCCGGCACTTCAGTGCCACTGTCGTCGATCAGGCGGATGTCGTGCCCCTCGGCGGGCCGGCCCACGGTGTGCAGCTTGCCGGGAAACAGGTGCGCCTCAAGAATACAGGTACCGCCGCCCTCGGTCATACCGTAGAACTCGACCAGCGCGCCGGGCCAGCGCCTGACCACATCGGCCTTTAGCGCTGCTGCAAAAGGGGCGCTGGTGCAGAACTTGGCCTGGAAAGCCGACAGATCGAAACTGTCAAACCCAGGCTGTGCCATCAGGCGCTGGTACTGGACCGGCACCAGCATGGTGTGGGTCACGCGATGCTGCTCGGCCAGTTGCAGATAGTCAAGCGCCTTGAATTTGGGCAGCAAAAGCACCGTGCCGCCAAAGGCCAGCGTGGGAAAGAACACCACCAGCGTGGTGTTGGAGTACAGCGGCGTGGACAAGAGCGTAACGGTCTGCGGCCCGTAACCATAGGCGGCGCCACGGCGCACATGCGCCCAGCGCATGCCGTGCGATTGCACAATGCCCTTGGGCTGACCGGTGGTGCCTGATGAATAGATGATGTTGAAGGGTGACTGCGGATGCAGTTGTACGGGCGCCGGCTGCTGTCCGGGTGGCGCCATCCAGTCATTCAGCGGGTGGCCCACGGTCGTTTCACCATCGAGCATCACCGTCTTGAGCCCACCGAGACCGCCCTCGTGCAGCACGGCGGCATTCGCCGCATCGGTAAACACCAGTCGCGCCTGCGCATCCGACACCATGCGCGCCAGACTTGCGGCCGTTGTGCCCGGCGCCAGAGGTGCCACCACCACGCCCGCTCGAAGCGCGCCAAGAAACACCGCGGCGTACTCGATCGACATCGCGGCGCAGATGGCAACGCTGTCGCCGGCCTGCAGGCCATCGCGCTGCAGCGCCGCCGCGATGCGGTCCAGCAGCGCGTCCAGCGCGCCGTAGTCCAGTTGGCGATCACCCTCGACAAGCGCACGGCGCCGTGGATCCTGCAACGCATATTGGCGGATCAGATCGGTAATGAGGGCGAATTCGGTTTCGAGCAGATTCATTTTGATTCTGGCTGGAGTTGAACTGGACAACCAGCAGGCTGCCTGTCGTGAACGGGTCGGGTGGCTTTGTCAGGCGCTGACTCGCTGCGCATCCACCTCATGCCGCCTGGGGCTTTGCAATCGGCGCCTCTTTGATTGGCAAATTGATCAGCGCTGCCATGCCGGACAGTGCAATGTCCGCCCACCACATCCACTGATAGCCACCTTGGGATTCAAAGGCCAGGCCTCCCAGGTAAGCGCCTAAAAAGCCGCCTATCTGATGAGACAGCAAAGTCAGGCCAAACAGCGTTGCCAAATAGCGCACGCCAAAGAGCTTGCCCACGATGGCCGCCGTGGGTGGCACAGTGGCCAACCACGTGAAGCCCAGACCGACGGCAAAAGCATAAAAGGTCCACTGGGATTTAGGAGCTGCCAAGTACAAAGCAATGAGCACAGCGCGCGAGCCGTACATGACTGCCAGCACATACTTGCTGCGGTAAACATTGACACACGACCCGGCGTACAAGCTACCCAAAATGTTGGCCAGCCCAATGATGGCCAGCGACCAGCTTGCCACAACAGGCGTGAGGCCGCATAGGCCCACTTCAGTGGGTAAGTGTGTCACGAGGAAGGCTATGTGAAAGCCGCAGGTAAAGAACCCCAAGTGCAGCAGCAAATAGCTGGGGTTGTGCATGGCGTCTTGCACAGCTTTCTTCAGACCGCCTTCAGGATCGGGGACTTTCGCGGGTGCGTGTGTATCGCTGGTTAAACGATTAAGCAGTGGAATGGCCAGCAAAGTGAGGGCAGCCATCGACCACATGGAACCCATCCAGCCCAGCCATTGAATGAGTTTCTGAATGATCGGGGCAAATACAAACTGGCCAAAGGAGCCGCCAGCGTTGATGATGCCGGAAGCCATGCCACGTGATTCGACAGGCATGCGCTGGGCAGCTGCACCTAACAACACAGAAAAACTGCAGGCACCTGCGCCGATGGCTGTCAAGACACCCAAGGTCAAAATGAGCCCCAGGCCGCTGTTCACAAAAGGAACAAGGGCAGAGCCAATCACCAGTATCAGCAGGCCACAAAGCAAGACCGGACGGGGCCCGTATTTGTCGGCAAATGCGCCCGCGACGGGCTGAATGGCTCCCCACACAAATTGACCAATTGCCATGGCCAGGCTGATGGTCACAATACCCAGGCCGGTACTGGTATTCAGGGGTCCCACATACAAGCCGATGGACTGACGCGCCCCCATCGTGATCATAAGAATGGACGCAGCCATCAGCGTAGTGATCCAAACGCCGCGGTGATTCATGCTGGGAAACAAGGACATAAGCTGTGCTACAAACTCGCCGAAAATGGCAAGCGACGATCTTAGTCGAAGCAGGCAGTTTAAGAAGCCCCCATTTCTACAGGATGTCATCCCGGGCCTGACCCGCAGTGACAATGCAGCATCCGTTCTTGTTGGGCGCTGTCATGAATTTCGGAAACATCAGCAGCAAACAAGTGCAGAGAATCGCAAGCCGGCGAGAGTGCGGGTGTCAGCCCTTGGATGCTGGAGCGGAGGCCGAGGGAGTCTGCTTGATGATCTTCACCGCCCGCTGTGCCGCGCCTGGTTCAGTGACCTCATAACCAGCGGGCACCTTGAATAGCGCTGCATCGGGTTCCCCACGCTTGAGGTTGCTCAGACGGTACACAGTCTCCCCGCTGCGCGGGTCCATGTCGCGGCTATAGACTGTCAGCATCAATTCCGGGGAAGTCCAGACTTCACGCGTCTGCACTATGGCTTTCTCGTTGCCGATCTTGCCGGCCTCAATAGTCCAGCTGGTGCGCTCCCCATTGACCTTGACGCCTTCAATGTCCTTGGCGGGCAAAGCGGTCACCACACCCGGCCCACGCGGTGCCATGCGCTCGGCCTGTATCGCGATCTCACCGGGAGGCGCCATATCGGGCAGCGGTGGCAGGTTGGCATCGCCCGGGCCACGGCGGATGACGTGCACTTGCACCTCGCGTCGCTTGCCGTCCGGTGACACGGTTTCATTGCGCGTGACATAGACCGGGGATGGACCTCCGTCCGCTATCGCGGCCGCAGGCACAGGCGGTGCCGGTGGTACTGGTGGCACCGCATGAGCATCAGGCGCAACGGTTGCTGCAGGAAGTGGTGGCACGGCGACTCCCATCACTTCATGGCGCACGCGGCTGGAGAGATCTCTCGCCCATTCCCGCATACGCTCGCCATACTCGCGCCATGCAGCACCTTCGCGCAGTTGTCCCATTGGTGCCGCAGGTGGCAGCGCGCCCAGGCGAATGGCGGTCTTGCGTTCGGGGTCAAGCATCCAGCTTTCCTTTGCCAGAGGGTCGCGCAGGAACACTTGCTTGTGGCCCGCACCGTCAATCTCCTGGCGTGTGCGGCCTTCGCCGTCGCGGCACATGCGCGAAATGTTCTTGCGAGTTAACTTGTTGGGCGTGCCGCCAGCAGGGTCCACCAGCCACTGCGTCGACTCTTGCACCGCGTCTGCACAGTAGGGCGCACCCTTGACGACGCGGCTGCTTTGTAGCTCATCGCCAACCGGACTGACGATACGGACCTCACGCTGCATGACCATGGGCTTGGCCATTGGGGCTTGCGCCAGCAATTCGACACGCACTTCAGGCGCCACCTCAACGCTCGCCTGCGCATGCACAGTCTGCGTAACAGACGCCCCGCACAAGGTCGCAACAGCAATGGCGATGACCGACAAGCACCTATTCATGATGATTTCCTTAAAAAAAGTGAATGACTTAACGAACAAAACGCACTGCCAACAGCTCACCGTTGGGGTGCAACAAAACTTCTGCGGGCACGCGTTCCGCGGCACGTGCCGGATCAAACGGCAAACCCAGAGAGACCAGTTGCTGGCGCGACATTTCCGTGCGCACGAGCCAAGCTGTTGAACCCGTCGACAAAGCTGCGGTATTGCCCACCGGCAAAAATCCATCGCTGTCAACTGCTGCCACATCAGAGCCAGGGGGCGCCACACCAAACGGTACGTCCAGCACGCTGGCCATCGTCAACACGGCCAGCAATGTGACAGCAGCAGTCGACCAGCGCTGGCGCACCAGCCACCGAGCCAAGGTCTGCCACACGCTGTGGCGCTCGGGTGCGGCTGCTGCACGTGACAACTCCAGCGAACGCAACAAGGCAGCATGCACCCGCCGGGGCGGTTCGCAGGCGTTCAGAAGAACACGCGCATCGGCCAGCGTACCGGACACATCGTTGGCATATCTGGGCTCGGACGACGGAAAGGTTTCGACGAGTGTCATGCGATTCTCCGGCTGGGGTTGGTAGCAATGCCATCTTCGGACGGATTGACGGTTAGCAATTCGTGCAAGCGGCGTCGGCCGCGCAGCAGGCGCGTCCGCAAAGTGTTTACGGGAATACCGGCGATCGCAGCGGCCTGTGTGTAGTCGCGCTCCTGCAGATCTACCAAAACCAATGCCTCGCGCTGTGCCCAGGGCAGTGTTGCCAGTGCCGCGTGCAGGGATTGCAGGGACTGCAGGCGCATCAGTTGGTCCTGTGGATCGGGCGCCCAATCGTCTTCGGTCCGGATGTCGTCGTCTTCATTGACTTCCAGCGCGCCATGGAGCCGATCGCGGTGGCTGGCGAGAAGGAAGTGTCTGGCAATGCCACACAGATAGGCGGCCAAAGAACCTCTGGCTTGGTCAAAGCCGCGCGGCTGGCGCAAGAGGGCCAGAAACGCTTCCTGCAAAGCGTCGGCAGCCCAGCCTTCGTTGCCGCACAGGGCCAGTGCGTAACGGTACACCGGACCGGATTCCTGACGGTACAACGCGTCTAGCGCTACAACATCACCCCCGATGGCGCGCGTCCATAGCTCCAGTGCGTCAGCATTGTGCTTGGAACTCCAGCGGCTATGCATCCAGGACATGAAGGACAGATCGGATCAAGGGGCAACTGTAATGGTCGACTTTCCTACCTTGTATTGCAACAACGGCATAGAAAAGTTCCCGCAGTTCGCAAGAAACTCCGAAATTTGATGGGCTCGCATTGGATGGTCTGCA
>CAZZLB010000194.1:0-5866 GCA_964654655.1 uncultured Rhodoferax sp.
AAAGCGCGCTATACCCTGAAGCGCCTGTCGCAGTGCCTCACGCCAGAGCGCAAAACCAGTGCCGCGCGGTAGCGGCAGGTTGCAATTGCACCCCAGACCGGCGCCCCCGCCACATTCATCGGCATAACCGAGGTAGAACGGATACTCGGTATGCGGGTCGCCATGAATGCTGGAGAAGAGCACATCTGCGCGCGAATAAAAAATGGACTGCGTACCGTTGCCGTGGTGGTAGTCAATGTCAAGAACCGCCACCCGAGTCGCACCCCGGTCGCGCAAATGTTGCGCGGCCAGCGCCGCATTGTTCAGAAAGCAGTAGCCACCAAAGAAGTCAGCGCCAGCGTGATGCCCGGGCGGACGCGTCAGTGCAAAGGCGGCACGTGCGCCATCGGCCACTTGTTGCGCCGCGCTCAAAGCGCATTCGACGCCAGCACGAGCTGCCGTCCATGTGCCAGCCATCAGGGGTGTTCCGGCATCAAAAGAAAACAGGCCCATGCGCGCCGAGAAATTGGCTGGCAACACATCACTGCGAAAACTGCGCACCGGCCACAGCGAGGGCAAGGCGTCGCGCTCGGCATTGCCAGGGCCCAGCGCCACCCACTCCTCCCAGGCATGGGCCAGAAAGTCGAGATAGCGCGGTGTGTGAATGGCGTGCAGGGCCTTGTCGTCAAAGGCACTGGGTTGAAGCACCTGCCCCAACTGGCGCTGCTCAATCTCGGCCAATACATGCTCGACGCGGGCCGGCACCTCAAAGCAAGGCACCAGCTGACCCCGGAACATTTCCAACTTGCCCTGGTGCTGGCTGTGCAAGTGGTTGTGGAAGGTGATCATTGGTCGTCCGTCGCCTCAGATTCTTGCCAGCACATGCCGCAGCGCAACCCCGGTAGGCGTGCCCAGCGTCACCACTTCCTCGGGTGTTGCCGATGCAACGACACGGCCACCCGCTTTGCCACCATCCGGCCCAAGGTCGATCACCCAGTCGGCTTCAGCAATCACATCCAGATCGTGCTCGATCACCACCACGCTATGACCGCCATCGACCAGACGGTGCAGCACCTTGATCAGCTTCTCGACATCGGCCATGTGCAAACCTACTGTCGGTTCATCGAGCACGTAGAGCGTGTGTGGTGCTTTTTGCCCGCGCCGCGTGATGTCGTCGCGCACCTTGCTGAGTTCGGTCACCAGCTTGATGCGTTGCGCTTCACCACCGCTCAGTGTTGGTGAGGGTTGTCCGAGGGTCAGATAACCCAGGCCCACATCCTTGAGCAACTGCAGCGGGTGGCTGATGTTGGGCATGGCAGCGAAGAAATCGACCGCCTCGTCCACCTCCATCTGCAGCACGTCGCCGATATTTCTGCCGCGCCAGCTGACCGCCAGCGTCTCCGGGTTGAAGCGGGCGCCCTTGCAGCTTTCGCACAACACTTTCACGTCCGGCAGAAAGCTCATGGCGATGGTGCGTATCCCCTGCCCTTCGCAACTGGCGCAGCGACCCTCGCCGGTGTTGAAACTGAAACGGTTGGCCGCATAGCCACGTGCCTTGGCTTCCAGCGTATCGGCAAACAACTTGCGGATGATGTCCCAGAAGCCGATGTAGGTTGCGGGACAACTTCGGGGCGTTTTGCCGATGGGTGTCTGATCGACTTCGAGGACACGGTCTATGCTTTCAAAGCCGCTCATGGACTCGCAACCCGTCCACGAAATTTTCTCGCCAGCGGCCAACGCATCGCGCCCGGCTTTGGTGCTGCACTTCTGCACGGCCATCTGCACATTGGCCAGCAGGACGTCGCGCGCCAGCGTCGACTTACCCGAACCGGAAACGCCGGTAACGGCGACCAGTCGCTTTAAGGGAATATGTGTGGTGATGGCTTGCAGGTTATGGAGCGTGGCGCTTGTTACTGTCAGCCACTTCTGCACTTCGGCGACCATCCGGCGCGGCTGCAGGGGATGCTTCATCGCATGCAACAGATAGCGCCCGGTCTGCGAATCATCCGCCTTCACAATGTCCGCTACCAGCCCCTCGACAACGAGTCGACCACCGCGCTTGCCGGCACTGGGGCCGATGTCGATGATGTGCTCGGCGTGGCGAATCGTGTCCTCGTCATGCTCCACTACGACCAGCGTGTTGCCCTTGTCACTCAGGCTCTGCAGGGCGCCCAGAAGGATCTGGTTGTCGCGCGCATGCAGGCCGATCGTCGGCTCGTCGAGCACGTAGCAAACGCCCTGCAAATTGCTGCCCAGCTGCGCCGCCAGGCGAATGCGCTGCGCCTCGCCGCCGCTGAGCGTGGGTGCACCCCGGTCCAGCGTCAGATAGCCCAGACCCACCTGTTCCAGGAATTCCAGCCGACCCTTGATCTCAGGAATCAGATCGCGCGCAATGTCAGTCTCACGCTGGCTCAGAAGGCCTTCAGCCTGCAGCCCGACCACCCACTGGCGGATGTCGCTCACGCTCAGGCGGGCGATCTCGGTGATGCCAACGCCATTGAAGCTGACGGCGCGGGCTACTGCATTGAGTCGCGTACCCTGGCAGCTTGGACAGGCAGCGTCAAGCAGGTCCTCCACTTCGGGCTCGGCAAAAGTCTGCTCCCGACCCTTGTTGTCGTCGTCGCGTACCGAGTCATCGAAGACCTTGCGCTGCTCCTTGCTCAGCTTGACACCGGTACCCACGCAGTCCGGGCACCAGCCGTGCTTGCTGTTGTAGGAGAACAGGCGCGGATCGAGTTCGGCATAGCTGGTGCTGCATACTGGACAGGCACGCCTCGTGGAAAACGCGTCCAGCTTGCCAATCGCCGCCGTCGAACTGCCGTCCTGCATCGCCTCACTCAGGCCAGCGAGCTGGCTCAACACATGCACCACGCCCTTGCCGTGCGTCAGCGCCGTCGCCAGTGCAACACGTAGCTGCGCTTCCGATTGCGGTGACACGTCCAGGCTAGCCACCGGCAATTCCACTGTGTGTTCCTTGAAACGGTCAATGCGCGGAAAGCCTGTGGTGGGCAGAAATTCCCCGTCGACCCGCAGGTGCGTGAAGCCGCGAGGCCTGGCCCAATCAGCGAGTTCGGTGTAGACGCCCTTGCGGTTTGTCACCAAGGGACTGAGCAAACCGATGTGCTGGCCGCGAAAGTTCCTCAGCAACTGCGCGGCGATGCTATCGGGCGTTTGCGGCGCCACCGCTGTGCCGTCGTGGATACAGTGCTGGGTGCCGAGCTTGACGTAAAGCAGGCGCAGAAAGTGCCAAACCTCGGTGGTCGTGCCGACAGTGGACTTTCTGCCACCGCGGGAGAGCCGCTGCTCGATCGCCACCGTTGGCGGAATGCCGTACACCGCGTCCACTTCCGGACGCCCTGCGGGCTGCACGATGGAGCGTGCATAGGCATTGAGCGACTCCAGATAGCGACGCTGACCTTCGTTGAACAGGATGTCGAAGGCCAGTGTCGACTTGCCGGAGCCCGAGACACCTGTAATCACACTGAACTTGCCGCGCGGAATATTGACACTCAGCGATTGGAGGTTGTGCTCGCGGGCGTTGATGATCTGGATATTTTTGTTTCCCCCCTCACTCCCCCCGCCCTCATTCGCCCCCGCCGGGGCGAAAGAGGGAGCCTGAACAGCCCTATTTGATCGCGTATCCAAACGAAGGGGAGTGCCCTTAGGCCAAGACGCTGAAAAATCGTGCACCTCATGCACAACCCCCATTGCAGCGGCATACTCCCGTAACGCTTTCCCCGTGTGCGAGCCGGCGTGCAGCATCACGTCTTCGGGCCGGCCAGCCGCGACCAACTCACCGCCCGCATCACCACCTTCGGGGCCGAGATCAATCAGCCAGTCGCTGGCGCGGATCACGTCCAGGTTGTGCTCGATCACGATCAGAGAATGGCCAGCGTCCAGCAACTTGCGCATGGCACGCATCAGCTTGGCAATGTCATCGAAGTGCAAGCCGGTGGTCGGCTCGTCGAACATGAACAGGGTGCCGCGCCGCGCCAGCGCTTGTCGGCTGGCGCTGCTGCCCTTCGCGGCCTCGGCCAGAAAGCCGGCGAGCTTCAGTCGCTGCGACTCACCCCCCGAGAGCGTCGGCACCGGTTGTCCCAGCTTCACGTATTCCAGACCGACGTCCACGATGGGCTGCAGAGCACGGATCACTTCGCGGTCGGCAGCGAACAAACGACTCGCTTCGCTCACCGTCAAATCCAGTACATCCGCCACGTTCAGTGGCCTGCCAAGACGATCCACCCTGACTTCGAGAATCTCTGGCCGATAGCGCTTGCCATCGCAATCCGGGCAGCGCAAATAGACGTCGCTCAGAAACTGCATTTCGACATGCTCGAAGCCAGAGCCGCCGCAAGTCGGACAGCGCCCGTCGCCATTGTTGAAACTGAATTTGGAGGCGGTGTAACTGCGCTGACGCGCCAACGGCGCGGTGGCAAAGATCTCACGGATCGCGTCCCAGGCACCGACATAGCTGGCCGGGTTCGAGCGGGCAGTTTTGCCAATCGGCGACTGATCGACAAAGACAACTTCACTGAGTTGCTCTGCCCCCAGCAGGCGATCATGCAGCCCTGGTGCATCGGTGGACTTGCCGAAGTGGCGCAGCAAGGCCGGCGCCAGCACATCCTGAATCAAGGTCGATTTGCCGGAACCGCTGACACCGGTGACGCAAACCAGACGCTGAAGTGGAAACTCGACGCTGACATTCTTCAGATTGTGGTCGCTGACACCTTCGAGAATGAGGCGTGGCGTGCTCTGCTCCACCAACCGTTTGAAGCCCATGCCGACCTGCTTGCGCCCGCCCAGGTAGGCACCGGTCAGGGTATTGGCCTGTTGCAGTTCAGCGGTTGAACCATCAAACACGATCTGACCACCGCGCTCGCCGGGGCCTGGCCCCATATCGATCATGCGGTCCGCCGCCAGCATCACTGCCGGATCGTGTTCCACGACCACCAGCGTGTTGCCGGCATCGCGCAGGCGTTGCATCGCCAGGATGATGCGATGCATGTCACGTGGATGCAGGCCGATGCTGGGCTCGTCCAGCACAAACAGGGTGTTGACCAGCGAAGTACCCAGCGCCGTTGTCAGGTTGATGCGCTGCACCTCACCACCCGACAGGGTGCGGCTTTGCCGGTCCAGTGTCAGGTAGCCAATGCCGACGTCGCACAGGTACTTCAGGCGCGTCGTGATTTCCTCGAACAGGAGTTTGAGTGCCTGGCTTTCCCCGGTGCGGGAATCCGGCTCTGTCATTGCGATTGAGGCATCGTTGCTTTCGTCATCGCGAGGCCGAAGGCCGTGGCGATCCATGTCTTTAGAACCACCTGGATTGCCGCGTCGCTGCGCTCCTCGCAATGACGAGGGGGCGGTATTTCCTTCCTGGATTGCGTCAAAAAACCGTCTTAGCCGATCCATCGGCAACATCATCAGGTCATGCAAACACAGACCCGGCAAAGCTTCGAGTTGTTCGCGCGTCCACTTGACGCCGGAGGGCATGAAGCGCCGGGCTGGCTCCATCACCGCATCGGCATCGGCCTTGCTGCCAATGCGCCAGAGCAGACTCTCGGTCTTGAGCCGGGCACCTGCGCAAGCGGGACAGGTGGTGTAGCTGCGGTACTTGGACAACAGCACGCGGATATGCATCTTGTAGGCCTTGGTCTCCAGGTACTCAAAGAAGCGCTTGACGCCAAACCAGTGCTGGTTCCACTTGCCTTTCCAGTGTGGTGAGCCGTTGATCACCCAGTGCTGCTGCTCCGGTGTCAGCTTGTTCCAGGCTGTATCACGCGGAATGCCCTCGGCTTCGGCATGGCGCATCAAGTCGTCCTGACACTCCTGCCAGGCAGGCGTCTGCATAGGCTTGACCGCGCCGGCGCGCAGTGTCAGTTTGTCGTTC
>CAZZLB010000195.1:0-5861 GCA_964654655.1 uncultured Rhodoferax sp.
GAAGCCGTAGCTGCAACCACAATGGTGTAGGCCATCGCGCCGGCCTGCTCCAGGGCGCGCACCACGTTCTTGACGCTGGAGGCCTTCTGGCCGATGGCGACATAAACGCAGGTCATGTTCTGACCCTTCTGGTTGATGATGGCGTCAATCGCGACGGCGGTCTTGCCGGTCTGGCGGTCACCAATGATCAACTCGCGCTGTCCGCGGCCCACCGGTACCATGGAGTCGATGGACTTCAGGCCGGTCTGCATCGGCTGGCTCACCGATTGGCGTGCGATCACGCCCGGTGCCACCTTTTCGATCACGTCGGTCATCTTGGCGTTGATCGGTCCCTTGCCGTCAATCGGCTGACCCAGCGCGTTGACCACGCGGCCCTTGAGTTCGGGGCCGACCGGCACTTCCAGAATGCGGCCCGTGCACTTGACGGTATCGCCTTCGGAAATATGTTCGTAAGCACCCAAGATCACGGCGCCCACCGAGTCACGCTCCAGGTTCAAGGCCAGACCGTAGCTGGCTTGCCCATCGGCGTCGCTCGGGAATTCGAGCATTTCGCCCTGCATCACGTCCGACAGGCCGTGAATGCGGCAAATACCATCGGTCACCGACACAACGGTTCCCTGGTTGCGGATGTTGGCGCTGTCAGACAGGCCTTCAATACGACTCTTGATCAGTTCAGAAATCTCTGCGGGATTGAGTTGCATGACTCTTTCCTTCTTTCGTTAAGGGGGGCCTGTGCCAACCTGGGGCTTGCGCCTCAAGCGGTTAAGGCCATTTTCATTTGTTCCAGCGAGGCCTTGACAGAAGAGTCAAGAACCTCATCACCCACCACCACCCGGATGCCACCGATCAATTCGGGTTCCAGTTGCACGCTGACGTTGAGTTTGCGTTCAAAGCGCTTTTCCAGCGTTGCCTTCAAATCTACCAGCGCGGCGCTGTCGATATCGAACGCGCTGTACACAACGGCGTCGGAGGACCCGCTTTGCGCATTCTTCAGGACCCGGAACTGTTCGGCAATTTCAGGCAAGGCACTCAGACGCCCGTTCTCGATCACGGTGCGCAGAAAGTTCTTCGCCATCTCCGGTAGCGCCGTATTGGCAACGCCGGTAATGACATCGAACACCTGCGAATTGGTGATATTGGGGTTGTCAGCGAATTGCTGCAATTGCGGATTCTTGGCAATTTCCTGCAAGGCCTCGACCCACAGCGCAGCGCCGTTCAGGTCGGCGGAGCTCGCCTTGAACAGGGCTTCAGCGTAGGGGCGGGCAATGGTGGCAAGTTCGGCCATGGTTGTCCTCTTAGAGCTCAGCCTTCAAGCGACCAAGCAATTCAGCATGGACACCGGCGTTGACTTCCTTGCGAAGAATCTGCTCGGCACCCTTGACAGCCAGCACAGCAACCTGCTCGCGCAGGCTTTCGCGTGCACGCAGCGCCTGCTGCTCGGCTTCTACCTTGGCTGCGGCAACAATCTTGTTGCCCTCCTCGGTTGCCTTGGCCTTGGCTTCTTCAACGATGGCCTGACCGCGTCGCTCGGCGTCTGCCAGGCGGGCTGCGGTCTCGGCACGCGACTTGGCCAGTTCGGCTTCAACGCGCTTGTTGGCGGTCGATAGCTCGGCTTTGGCTTTGTCGGCGGCTGACAGGCCGTCGGCGATCTTGCTGGCACGTTCATCCAGTGCAGCCGCGATGGGCGGCCACACGAACTTCATCGTGAACAGCACCAGCAATGCGAAGACGATAGCCTGAGCTACCAGAGTTCCATTAATGTTCACTGTGTTTCTCCCTCAACAAGGTGTTGCAGGCAGTGCTTACTTGACCAGACGGGCGATTTGAGCGAGGAACGGGTTGGCAGTGGCAAACCACAGCGCAATACCGGTACCGATAATGAAGGCCGCGTCAATCAGGCCGGCCAGCACGAACATCTTGGTTTGCAGTTCGCCCATGAGTTCAGGTTGGCGCGCAGCTGCTTCAAGGTACTTGCTGCCCATGATGCCGATACCGATACAGGCACCGAGAGCGCCCAGACCAATGATCAGACCAGCAGCCAGAGCAGCAAAACTAATAACTTCCATGATTGACTCCTAAATTAACTAACTAAAAACAAACCAAAACGAAACCAAAATTAATGCGCGTCATGCGCCTGCCCGATGTAAACCAAGGTCAACATCATGAACACGAAAGCCTGCAACAGAATGATGATGATGTGGAACACAGCCCACGCCCACCCGGCAATCACGTGCAGTAACAAAAGCATCAAATCACCGGGCGCTGCCGAGAAGGCCCAGGAACCACCGAGCAGGGCGATCAGCATGAAAACCAGCTCACCCGCGTACATATTGCCAAAGAGTCGCATGCCGTGCGACACGGTCTTGGCGGTAAAGGAGATGAGTTGCTCGGCAATGTTGACCACAGCCAGAATGACCGCAAATACCGGGTTCTTGCTGGTACCAAAAGGCGCCGACACCAACTCGTGTGCCCAACCGCCGATGCCTTTGATCTTGACGTTGTAAGCCAGGCAGATAAACAGCACCGAAACCGAAAGACCCATGGTGATGGAAAGGTCGGCAGTGGGCACTACCCGAAGGTAGGCGTGGCTTGCTTCGTGCCCGGCCGCGCCGTAGATCCAGCCCCAGACCACGGGCAACAGGTCCAGCGGCAACAAGTCCATGGCGTTGAGCAGGAAGATCCAGACAAACACGGTGAGTGCCAGGGGGGCGACCAGCTTGCGGCTGGTGGCGTTGTGAACAATGGACTTGGCCTGCCCGTCGACCATCTCGATCAGAATTTCGACTGCCGCCTGAAACCGCCCTGGTACGCCGGAAGTTGCGCGGCTGGCTGCCTTCCAGAGAAAAAAGCAGCCCAGTACGCCGAGCACGATGGAGAAAAACAGGGAATCGATGTTGAAAACCGAGAAATCAACAATATCAATCTGCTTCTTGTTCTGCCAATGCGTCAGGTGGTGAACAATATAGTCACTGGCGGAGGGCGCGTGTGCTTCTGCGGACATTGTTATCTCTTCAAGCTTTTATTAATTTCGGGCGCATCAGCAGCGCCACCCAATACACCTTCAAGGTCACGATCAGGCCAATCAGCATTGCCAACCAGTCCAGACCTGTCACCAATTGCGGGGCCGCAAACAGCATGCCGACACTGACGGCAATCTTGATCGCTTCCCACACAAAAAAACCAAAACCGGCGGTTGCCGCGTTGATCGACGAAAACTGACTCATCAGGCCGCGCGCAAACAACACTGCGGGAATGACCACCGCCAAACCACCATACCCGGCGGACCAAGCCGCCTGCGTTCTTCCGGTGACACCCCAGGCGGCCAAAGCCACCAGCAACGCCACCAACATCTGTAAACCGACGATCCGCCATGGCGAAACCGAAGGTTGCCGCTCCCGCAGCGCCTGAGCTTCCTCGGCACTGAGCCGCTTGTACGCCAGCTCTTCAGACTCATCCGAGTCGAATCCGGAAACCGGCGTGATTATCGACATCTCAAATTACGCGCAGGTTACACGCGGCAACTGCCGCAAAGCCTCGCATTATACGGAGAACCCTGTCACTTTTTGGCACATTCTGTTGATACAGATCAACCACAGCAGGGCGGGCTGAGGGCTCGGGCATCCCGGCATAATTCGCTCATGCATACCCTACCCCCCCTGCCTTGTTACCTGAACGGTGAGTTCAGTACCCTGCCTGAGGCGAAGATCAGCGTGATGGATCGTGGCTTCATCTTTGGCGACGGCGTCTACGAAGTGGTGCCCGTCTATGGCGGAGAGCCGTTCCGTCTGCAACAGCACATGGCACGACTCGGCCGCAGCCTGGCCGAGCTGCGCATACCCAATCCCATGACGCCCGCCCAATGGGCCGACACGATAGGGCAGTTGATTCTTGCTTATGCCAAGTCCACAGGCGCCAAGGCCGAGGAAACCGACCAGCTGATCTACATCCAGATCACGCGCGGTGTGGCGATGCGCGACCACGTCATGCCAAGCGACATCACACCCACGGTCTTTGTCATGACCAATGTGATGAAGCCGCCAAGCCAGGTCCAGCGCGAGCAGGGTGTGGAGTGCGTGACGGCGCACGATTTTCGCTGGGAAAAGGCCCACATCAAGAGCACCAGTCTGCTGGGCGCGGTCTTTGCGCGCCAGATCAGTTTTGATGTTGGCGCGGCAGAAACCATCATGTTTCGCGGCGACTTCCTGAGCGAGGCGGCGGCCTGCAACGTCTGGGTGATCAAGAACGGCAAGGTACTGGGCACGCCCAAGGACAATCTGGTTCTGGAAGGTATTCGCTACGGCCTGATCGAGGAGATCTGCCGCAGCAAGGGAGTCCCGTTTGAACTGCGCCGGATCAGCCGCGAGGAGGTTCTGAGTGCGGACGAAGTGCTGCTTTCTTCGGCCACCAAGGAAGTCCTGCCGGTAACCCGAATCGACGGTCGTCCGATCGGCAGCGGTCAGCCGGGACCAGTGTACGCCAGGCTGCATGAGGGCTACCAGGAAGCCAAGCGACAGGCACGCCCGGGTAGCGTGTCGTGACGACGACACCCGAATCGCTGATTGAGTACCCATCGCAGTTCCCGATCAAGGTCATGGGCATCAAGGCCAATGGATTGGTGCACGCCGTCAGCCTGATTGCCAGGCAGTTTGATCCCGGCTTTGACGCAAGCACCATCGAGTTGCGCGAGAGCAAGGGCGGCAAGTACCTGGGGGTCACCATCACGGTGACGGCGACCAGCCGGGAGCAGCTCGATGAGCTGTATCGCACACTCTCGACGCATCCCATGGTCAAAGTGGTGCTTTGAGACCGACTGCCATGGCATCAAAAATTAATTGGAGTCTGACCCCAATTAATTTGGGCAAGGTCGACTACCTGCCGACCTATGAAGCGATGCAGAAGTTCACTGCAGAGCGCACACCCGAGACGCCGGACCAGCTCTGGCTTTGTGAGCATCCTGGCGTTTACACGCAGGGGCTGGCTGGACGGGCGGAGCACATCTTCATGCCCGGCAGCATCCCCGTGGTACAGACCAACCGTGGCGGCCAGGTCACTTACCACGGGCCCGGGCAGGTGGTGGCCTATCCGCTGATGGATCTCAAACGCGCCGGCTATTTCATCAAGGAATACGTCTACCGGATCGAGGAGGCCGTGATCCGGACGCTGCTGCATTTTGGTGTCACAGGCCACCGCGTAGCCGGAGCCCCTGGTATTTATGTCCGGCTGGACGATCCCGGTTCTCATGCCCTGTTGCCGCAACGCCCCAAGAAATTGGGGTCGGATCCGGCCGCGCAGCGGAACGGCTCTGACCCCAATTACGTCGCAGTCCCCGACTTCACTGGTCTGGGCAAGATCGCCGCCTTGGGCATCAAGGTCAGCCGCAACTGCACTTACCACGGGCTGGCACTGAACGTGGCGATGGACCTGGAGCCCTACTCCCGCATCAACCCCTGTGGTTATGCAGGGCTGCAAACAGTGGACCTTTCTACAATCGGTGTTCATGTCGGCTGGGCAGAAGCAGCCGATATCCTGGGGCAAAGGCTTGCGAGCCAGTTGGAGCCCTGATACAGCCCGGATCGACCATGAGCCAGCACACCGAAGAACCCGCAGCAAGCTACGACCCGACCATCAAGCAAAAGGCGGCGGCAAAGCTCTCGCGCATCCCGATCAAGGTGCAGGCCGGCGAGGTGCTGAGGAAGCCGGACTGGATTCGCGTGCGGGCGGGCTCACCGACGACCCGCTTTTACGAGATCAAGGACGTGCTGCGCTCCAACAAGCTGGTCACGGTCTGCGAGGAGGCCTCCTGCCCCAATATCGGTGAGTGTTTCGGCAAGGGCACGGCCACCTTCATGATCATGGGCGAC
>CAZZLB010000196.1:0-5860 GCA_964654655.1 uncultured Rhodoferax sp.
CGGCGGCGGGGCCGGGGGCCGCGCCGGGGCGGGTTCCTGGTGCTGCTGGTCAGTTACAGGTTTGCCAGAATCTTGGCTCGTTTCGCATTTCATATCCACTCCATTTCGGATTACCGGTGTGCCGAAGTGGCGACCGGAGTGGATACGGATTGTTTAGATCATCGGGTCTTAGGGCGACCACCTGAGTTTTTCATTTGAGGTGGTTGAATTCGCTTGGATTCGGTGAACTGCTTGCGAAGGTTCTTGCGGGCGCCCGGTACATTGGGATAAAGCTTGAGTTTATGCACCAGCAAATCTTCAAGTTGAGCATCTGACAACTGATCGAAACCCAAGTCGCGAAGCATGTACAAGGCGTACCGCAAGTCCTTCAGAGCTTCCATGTGTTTCTTCGAGGGGCCTTTCAATGCACTGCGCAGATGAAGAAAAAATCTCTTGTCATTGACGAGTTCCGCTTTTGTCAAACGATCGGCAAATGTCCGACAGCAGAGAATGGAGCGATCCACCCGTACCGCTCTGAAGAAGTCATCATCGCAAGCTTCGCCGCCATCCTTCACCATCTGTACCAAGGTCGACAAGGGACGGTGATACAACATGATGGACAAAATACTTCTCTGCAAGGCAACCACCAATCCAACGACATGTTTTTTCTCAAAGATGCCGCCTTCACCGCCACTCCAGTCTTCGTCGTCCTTTTCTCCGAGCCAGCGCAGCATTCCGCGTTGTGGATCATCTAGCTCTTTCAATTCCATGAGCTTTTTGACCTTGCCCAGGGCAAAAAAAAGTAACGCTAGATGGTCAGTAAAAGGAAGTTCGTAAACTTCACCCCAATAAAAGTCCTCGTCGAGGATCTCGTCGACAGCTTTCTGTGACGTCGAGCGTATGATATTTTGAAGTTCCTGCATCTGCCCTCGGATTTCGGGCAGCTCCTTTACCACGCGCCGAAACTGGTCTAGGGTAAGTTCTCCGAATTCATTTTCGATTGGCATAGGTAATGGAATATGAAAAAGACCTATCCATCATACCGCTTGACCACAGCCCGGCGCTTTGCGCCCCTATGGAAAAGTCGATTTATGGCCCAGACAGGGGGCCATCGACTTTCCCACAGGCTACGGAGCCATGGACAAGCTCGGCATTGCTAAACCGAATCGAAAAGATGACAGCTACGTGCCCATTCCGGCCATTCAAGACATCGCCTTTTCAACGTCAGCTATTCCGACCAAATCATTCGTCACCCCGCTTCCTGCGTTCCTTTTCTTGCTCTCGCCCACGCCCCGGCATCCGGATGTCGTGTTCATCGGCACTGCGGTGGCATTCCACGCAGTTCTTGAAATCGCGAATTCCTTCCTCGATATGCTCGCGGCGGATTTTCTCGGGTGTGTGCTCGTGACAGCCGTAGCAGGTATAGCTGCTGTAGTCGTTACGCAGGTGACACGTCACGCATTTCACATTGTGATCACGATCCAGAACAAAATACTTGTTGTGGTCGAAGGTCGCCGGTACCCACTTCTCCTGCGTATGGCACTGGCTGCAATTCCCGGTGATCTGCTGGTGGAGAGAATCATTGGGTGACTTGTGGCAGGACTGGCATTCCTTGCGGGCATCCGCCTGGAGCAAGGCATGATTGAAACGGCCTGAGATACGGAAACGCTTCACCCCGGCATGATCGCTATGGCACGCCAGACAATCCTGTTTCAGCAGCTTCTGATGGAATGGCGTGCTGGTCAGCGGTTTCTGGATCGGCTGCCCAAGGGTCGTTAGCTTGCCGATCTCCTCCGTCTTGTGGCAGGTCGTGCAGCGTTCGGTTGTGGTCCCGGAAAACGCTGCGTGGCAGGCGAAACAATCGGTTTCGAGCTTGCTGTGGCCGGGAATCAGCTTGCCGGGGCCGACCATCAGATGGGGATAGACAAAGGCCAGAATGGCCAGCACCATCAGGTTGACCGCCAGAACGATCTTGAGGGTCTTGCTCATCGCCACCCCCAGAACAGGAAGATGCTGACGATGTGCCCGATTGCCAACACAGCAAAAACAATGAAGATCGGAATGTGCACCTTGCGCCACTTGGCCATGGCGTCAAAGGTCACCGACTCCCAGAACACCGCCTGCTCGACCTCGGCCTTGGACAAGCCGCGCAACTGGTAATGCTCCCGCTGGGCCTGCACATGCTCGCGGGAACGCGCCAGCAGCATTTTGCCAACCATGCCACTGATGACATTGACGCCCATGGCGATGGTGGCAAGCCAGGGCAGGATGGCATTGAAATGGATCCCCGCATGGAGCAGCACCATCCATGAGCCCAGCCAGGTGCCGATCTCGTGCATGTTGAGCCAGGATTTGACGTTCCCGGCCGCGATGACTTTGCGCTTGCGCAGGGAATAGGTCAGCGAGCCGATGATCAGAATGGTGCCGGGGATGCCGAGGTAGCGGCCGACCCAGACCAGATCGAGGCGGTGGAGCAGATAGTCGCCGATGACGGTCGCCACCCCGAGCAGGGTGACCAATAGCGTGAACGGCAGTATGTGCTTGCGCCAGAGCGAGGCTGTGTCGGGTGTCGTCATTCAAGCCTCCAGCGTAATAGCGGTCTTTGGCGTACAGACGCACATCAGGCAGGTACCGGGTTCGGGATCGTAGTCCGGAGATTGCATATAGGACACTTCGCCGGATCGGATCGTGGTCTGGCAGGTGCCGCAGCCTCCCGCGCGGCAGCCCGAGTCGATCACAATCCCTTGAGATTCGGCGAATTCCAGCAAGCTGCCCGCCTGCGGCGACCACTGCGCCTGTTTTCCTGATTTAGCGAAAGTCACTGTTATGTCGCCCGCGGGAGCTGCAATGGTGTCTTCGGCAGTAGCGGCCTCCACTTTGCGACGCTTGATGGACGCGGGACCGAAGGCTTCGAAGTGAATGTGCGAATCGGGTACGCCCCAGTCCTCCAGCGCCGTTACCAGTGTTTCCATCATCGGTGTGGGGCCGCAGATGAAGTAGTGGTATGGCTTCAGCGGCAATTCCATGCGGAACAGATTCACATTCACGCGCCCGTGGTGATGGAAGTCTTTGCCCGGTTGATCGTCCGGCAGTGGATCGCTGAAGCACAAGCGCAGATGGACGTTTGGTTTGGCGGCGGCGATGGCGCTCAGATGCGATGAAAATGCAGCTTCCTTGCTGTTGCGCACGCCATAGAAGAACCAGACTTCGCGCTCGGGTTGATGCAACTGGCACCAGTTGAGCATGCTGAGCATGGGCGTGATGCCGATGCCGCCGGCGATCAGGACGATGGGACTGCTGCCCGGATCGAGATGGAAGTGCCCCGACGGGGCACGAACTTGAAGTGTCGTGCCGACCTGAACATGGTCGTGGAAGAAGTTCGAGGACCGCCCTGGGGGATGATTGCTCCGCGGCGGCGGAGGTATCCGCTTGATCGAAACACGGTAATGCTCCGACTGGGGGGCATCGGACAGCGAGTAGCAGCGGGTGATCTGCTCGGTGCCGCTGCCGTCGGTCTTGGGGACTTCCAGACGAAAGGTCAGGAACTGGCCAGGCTTGTATGACGGAAGCGACTGCCTATCCTCTGGCTCCAGGTAAAAAGAACAGATTTGCCCTGCGCCGTCTTCGCAAACGCGTCGGGCAACCTTGAAAGGGTGAAATCCTGACCAGCCGGGCACTTCTTCCTTTGGCGGACTGACCGCGGTTATCGGTTCATCTGCTTCCGGCTGCCCGTGCTTGAGCCGGCTATAGGACTGCCAGTGCTGCCAGAAGCCGATGCCCAAGAATAGCCCTACCTGCAGAGCGATGCCGACAACAATCCAAAGCAGCAAACTGAGAGACGTCATGACAGAGGGTAAAACCTGACGATATTTTTATGGATGAAGGCTACGCCAATCGCCTTAAGAACGCCTTAACAAAACGCAAAGAATACGCAGGGAATACGGCAGGTTTGTGATGCGGAGCAGTCGCTCCACTGTCAGCTTTCGGGATACATCCAATGGCTGCAGTTGGCCGGGAGCCGCCTTACGGCAAATGCGTGTGAACTCTGCTTGAATTCTTCAAAGTGTAGGAGGCCTTGGCGATTGCTGGCGAGTGAGGGCGGGCCAAGACGTTGATTTAACTACACTTTAGTCGAGCTCTTAATCCGTAGGTCCACAGTTCGAATCTGTGACAACCCACCAAATCACAAGCCGAATCAACCAGTCAGTTGATTCGGCTTTTTCTTGCCCCTTCGGCCATTCGAGCGATGCGGATCGGGCTTGCGGGCAATACAGGAATATTGGCATCGAACAAGATGATGCCGAAATATCGGCGCGCGATCCGTCGTCGCGCCGATTCCGATTGGAAACTTCCTACTTCAGCGCATCGCTGAGATCCTTGTCGCTGATCTTCCCCGACCGATGCAGCCAGAGCAGAATGGCCAGCGGCTTGGGAATGTTGCGGCCGGATTCATAGCGCGAACCGCCCGACTGCGTGACGCCATACCTCGACCAGAAATCCTTCTGATTGAGGTTTTCCTTTTTGCGATCTGTTGCGATGTCGCTGAAATCCAGTTTCTTTTTACGGGCCATGGCGCTCTCCTGCTGTGGGTGATCGAACGGCTATGCTATCGTTTTTTTTCGATCTGTGCATCTGGCATCGCGGAAGGGCGCTGCCGGTGCGGCCATTCCGGGGTGCGGATGCGCGACTCGCGCCGATCAAGATGCGGCGGCGATCGTCAGGCCGAGCAGCAGTAGCGCCAGTCCGCGCGCTCCGCCCCAGCGGCAAAGCCGGGCGCGCAAATCCCTATGCCACGGCCCCTGGACACCCGGACGCAGCCAGACCGGCAGCAGATGCGCGGCGGCTCCGCTTACCAGCGGCAGCAGGAAGGCGATGACGAATCCCGTGACGGCGGGACGCGCCGGCAGCCAGCCGAACCCATGCGCGACACCCAATCCGAGCAGGCCGAGCAAGCCCAGCGCGGCCGCCGTCAAGGAAGGCGCCGCGCCGTGCATCTGGCGCAGCGCCTTGCCAAACCTCTCAAGCCAGGCGCGCAGCATGCGCAGCACGACCCAGCCGTAGATCGCGGCCCCGGTCAGGGCGAGCGCCGGCCCAACGCCGGAGGCGGATGTCGGCGGCGACGCGGAGGCGCCCACGGCGATCAGCAAGGCGCCAAGAGCCGCCCACGTGAAGTCGCGCCGCAAGCGCACTGCGGCACCGGGATCCGCCTGGCCCAGGCAGGTGGGCAGCAGCACTTGCAGCGTACCCAGCGCGGTCAGTCCGACGAAACCGAGCAGATTGGCATGCAGGTGAAACAGGCGCAAGGCGTTGCGCTGGGCCGGCAGCAGGGGCATCAGCGCAACCGCCAGAAGCGCCAGCAACAGAAAGGCGAGCGCCGCCAGATACCAGTCCAGCCCTCGGTGACGTGGGCCGAACATTCGGCGCGCGCGATTCAGGGTCCAGCCGCCAAGACCCAGCGCGGCTATTCCGCCCAGCACGGCCGCCAGAGCCAGCCGCAGCGGCGAGAAGTCGCTAGCGAAGGAGAACACCGCCAGCGCTCCGGCGCCCCAGGCCAGGACGGGGGGCGCCCAAGCGGCAAATCCGGCGCCGCCGCTGCGCGTCAGTACCGGGACGAAATAACTCATTGCCGCCAGAATCAGCGGCAGCATTCCCAGCGCGAAGGCGACATGCGCGGCCAGTTGCGGCGTGGCCTGTCCCGCAATCAGCAATGCGCCCGCCGTCGCCAGCGAGAGCAAGGCGGCGATGGCCAGGAGTGGTATCAGGGGGACGCGCGGCATGGTCGAATTGTAAAGGCCGCATCGGCGCGATCACCGTCTTGACCCGGCACAAGGCGCAGGGAAGCCGTTTCGGGCACAATCGCCCCATGCTCAATGTTTCGGGT
>CAZZLB010000197.1:0-5842 GCA_964654655.1 uncultured Rhodoferax sp.
GGTTCAAAAAAATTCCCAAGACTCCGAACAGAATGAAAAAATTCGCGCTTTACATGAATTTGCCAAAGCAATGCCCGGTCTGCCTGTGTGAGTTTGTCCCCGTCCCTCGCAACCGGAAGATTTGTTCCGAGCAATGCCTGACAGAAAAAAACCGCAGGCGCGTTCTTGAAAAGTCTCGCCATTACAGGGCGACGAAGCCCGGCTACATGGAAGCAACCACCCGCAAATGGCGCGAGGCGAACCGCGACCGCTACCGCGAGCTAGTGCGAGTTGGTCAGCTTCGCCACTACCAGCGCAACCGCAGCAACCCAAAGTTCAAACTTGAGAAGTCCCTGCGGCGACGGATTTGGAACTCGCTGAAACCGGTGGGCGCGGTAAAGAGCGCGACGACGATTGCGCTTATTGGTTGCGACATCGAGCAGTTGCGTCGGCATTTGTCGGCGCAGTTTCAGCCCGGCATGACGTGGGAGAATTACGGACGCTGGCACGTTGACCACATCAAGCCGTGCGCGTCGTTCAATCTGACGCAACCAGAACAGCAGCGGGAGTGCTTTCACTTCACCAACCTTCAGCCGTTGTGGAGTCGGGACAACATCACGAAAGGAGACAGAATCGCAGCATGAAAACCGACCAACCAACCCCCGCTAGGCAGTCCCGCACGCCGGCCACGCCCGACGAAGCGACCGCCGTCGCCGCGCTGCGTGGCGTCCGGCTTCCGCCGTATTCGTGGGACAAGCGGTTCGTTCGCCAGCTATCCAGCGAGGGATTGACCGACCGCGAACGCCCGCAGGTCTGGCGGTTGTTCGTCCGGTATCGTCGGCAGATACAAGGCCAGGTCATTTGCGGCCGGTCGCTGCGCGGTGCGGTGTGGTTGAACCTGCTCGACTACGCGCAGAAGAACGCCGCGCCGGACTTCCGCAAACAGCAGGCCGCGCTGCGCGACCAAGCGCGGATTGACGACCTGAAAAAATCTTTTCACCGGCAGACGGAGACGTTCAGCGCGGAAGCGCAGTCCGAAGGCATCCCTGCCCGCGCAGATGAGAGCCTTCCACGTCCTGCCGGTGTTTTTCGACAGTAACCACAAACCAAACACCAACCCCGCTTGACGCGAACCGATTATGGCCTACGCTACCACGATGAACACGAAGCCAACACCGAGAACCATTCGACTCCTTGAATGGCTGGCCGGCTGGCTTCCGTTTCGGGTAGCTGTCCGCCTCGAAGCCTACGCGCTTCGACTCCGGGCGCGTCACGCACAACAAGCGAAAGACGCCAATGCAGCTACCGATAAAATGCGCCCACACGAAACTTCTGACAGTTGACGAACTGCTTCCGAAGGTTCACCCGCTCAATCCGAAGCAACACCCGCCCGAGCAAATCGAGAGTTTCAAAAAGATTCTCGCGCATCAGGGGATCCGTCGCCCCATCGTCATCAGCAAGCGAAGCGGCCTGATTGTCGCCGGCCACGGATTGCTCGAAACGCTGGCCGCGATGAAATGCGACAAAGCCCCGGTTGACTACCAAGAGTTCGCCAGCGAGGCCGACGAACTGGCGCACATGGTCGCCGACAACAAGCTGGCCGAGGCCGGTGAGATCAACCAGGTGCAGCTCGACAGCATCGAGCAGGCCGGACTCGACAAGGCTCTGGCCGGCATCGTCGAGGACTTGGACTCGAGAACCCCGACCGACCTGAAGCCGGTGACAATTCAGCCGCCGCCAAAAATGGCGTGGGCTCTGGTCGGCATCCCGATTCAGCACTTCGGCAAAGTCCAGAAATTGCTCGAGCAGTTGCCGCCTGAAGCGAAGGTCTGCACGACCGCGAACGACTACGAGGGAGGCGACAAATGAAGGGCGCGAAATGCGACAACCACAACCTGAAGGCCAAGCTCGACCTGCGCCGCGAGTTCTTGAAGGACATTTCGCCGAAGCGCGGCGTGTCGGTGGTTGACTGCTTCAGCGGAGAGCGCGAAGCGATTTGGACGCAGTTGCGCCGAGAGTTCAACGTGAGCGAATACTTGGCGCTCGACGTGAAGGCAAAAGACCGGCGGTTGAAAATGGATTCGCTGCGCTACCTGCAAAACCAGAAGTGGACGCACGACGTGATTGACCTCGACGCCTACGGATCACCGTGGGCTCACTGGTTCGAGGTATTGAAGCGCGGGCGAGATTGCACCGTGTTCTTGACTGTCGGTAACGTCGGCTTCAAAAAGCAACAGCTTGAAGCGCTGGCCGCGCTCGGCATCACGTTCAAGATTCCGGGCGGGCTGCACGGCTTCGTTGCCGAACTGGTTTGCGACCACTGCATCGGGTACGCGCTGGAAAAGTTCACCATCACGAAGGCGGTAGAGGCCATGAACCCCGGCGGCAACGCCCGCTATTTCGGGCTGCGTTTGGCCGCAAAAAAGGCGCGGACGAAGTAAGGAATTTTCAGCCGCAAACCGCCCGAAGTGCGTTTGAGCCCCTGTTTATAGTTGTTTCCCCCCTGCAAAAAAAAGCGAAAAAAAGCTTGTGAATGATACGCTGGCAGCGTATAGTCTAGGCAGATAGAACGAACGAACAAACAACAAAACAGAATATGAAAAACATCACGAACCAAGCGGACACGGAAGCGGCGAGAATCAAATTCGGAATCGAAATCGAAACCACAGTCCCCACGACCTGCGGCTTCATGGTTGGTGGCTATCATAACGGCACGGCGGTAATTTCAGGCCGCGACGCAACGACGGGCGAAACAATCCCCGCTCCCTGCTTCAATGGCAATTACTGGAAAGCCGAACGCGACGGCAGCATTGCCTACGATAACGGCCAGCAGCCCTGCGAGTTCGTCAGCCCGATTCTCTACGGCGACGAAGGTCTGGCCGCGCTGGTTCAATTCCTGACCTTTGCCAAGCGCATCGGCGCGAAGGTGAACAAGTCCTGCGGTTGCCACATCACGGTTGGAATCAAGTCGGTCATCGGCACGGACGACCAGCAGGACACCGCCGACTTCGTTCGCCGCCTCGTTCGCATGGCGAACCGCAACGAGTGGGCAATCTACGCGCAGACCGGCACCGACCGCCACACCAACCGCTATTGCCACCGCCTCGGCGAAACCGCCGAACAGAACGCCCGACTGATGACCGACACGAACCAAGACCGCTCGATGCTCGCGCTGAACTGCGGTCGCGGAATGGTGAACCTCCAAAAAGCTTTTCGCGGTGGCGACCGTGGCGCGGTCGAGTTCCGCGCCTTCGCCGGAACGCTGAACGACGGCAAAGTTTTTCATCACCTTGCGACCGTCCTCGGCCTGTGCCGCAAGTCCGTGAAGCTCGGCGTGATGCCGAACAAGAAAGTCACCGTCCAGACCGCACCCGAAAGCCTGCGCCGCCTCTGGAAAGTCCTCGGCTGGAATAGCGCGAAGGGCGGCATCGCTCACGGCCTGTTCGGTGGGCTGCACGCCAAGATGAACGAAGCCCGCGCTGAAGCTCTCCGCATGGCGAAGAAATTTGAAGAACGGTATCCGTCCGCGCTCCGCCGCACGGCTCAAGCCTAAACCAACCAACAACGCCCGCCTCGGTAAAACGGGGCGGGCAACTAAAAAAAATATGTGCGTCATCCTGCAAATCCCGAAGAACGTCCGCCCGAACATTGAAACGCTGCGCCTGTGCGAACGCGCCAACCCTCACGGCGGCGGCATCGCCTGGCGCAACGGCGGAAACGTCGAATGGATCAAGACCAACGACGTGAACGAAATTGACAAGCTTGCCCGCCGCATCAAGGGCGAGCTGGTGATTCATTTCCGCATCGCCAGCGTCGGCGGCGTCAGTGACCAACTGCGTCACCCGTTTCCCTGCACCCACAAGGCCAGCACGGCCAGCCGTGGCCGGTCGTCCTCTGTCCTGTTCCAGAACGGGACGTGGCTCGGCTACGCCGAAGCCCTGCGCTTCGCCGAGTCCGAAGGCCACGCTCTGCCAGATGGCGAAATGTCCGACGCTCGCGCTGCGGCGTTCCTTGTGTCCATCTACGGGCATCGCTTCCTTGAACGCTGCGGCGGCTCGCGGTGGGTTTACATGAACCACGCCGAAACCGTCCGCTTCGGCGACTGGTTCAAGCGGGACGGGATTTATTTCTCGAACCTCTACTGGTTGCCGCCTGCGCCGCCAGCGAATCGCCAGCGCGACCTGTTCCCGCCGACCTGCCCGACCAAGCGCACCGAGTCACGGCGCGAACTGTATTCGCTCACGGGCGTGGATGATTACTGGTCGAAGCTCACGCAGCACAGCAAAGCCGTGAACGAACGCGCCTGCCAGTGCTGCGAAGGCTCTGGCCGCATTGAAATCCACGACCGGAAACGCGTCTGCCCAGTCTGCCACGGAACGAAGGTTCAACCGCAAGAAACGGAAGTCCCCGAACACGCCTATCTCGACTAAACCAACCACAACACCAACCACAAGGAAAACCATGACAACACCCGACCTGTTCAACACGTCCGCACCGGCAACACCGGCACGGCAAACCATGAACGGCAAGCCCGTTCACAACGTCCCCGCCAAGTCCGTCATCAACTTCGGATCGGCCTTCAGCCACAAGTTGCTTTGCGACGGCCTCACGTTCAGCACCGGCTCGGCCTGTGCTTATTCGTGTTCGTTCTGCTACGTCGAGGACTTAATGCGGAAAAATCCACACTGGCAGGGCATCGTCTCGAAATCACCCGACGCCAAGTTCGAGGACGTTGTCATCCGCCGGCAAGGTGCAATCGAAGCCATGCGGTCGCAGCTTGTCGGGCGCGGTGGCGTCCCTCGGTTCAACGACCCGAACGACCGGCGCGTCATCTTCGCCAGTCCGCTTGTGGACGTGGCCGCGAACATGGAGCTTGTCCGCGAAACCGTCGAAGCCTGCAAGGTCATTCTCTCGCTGACCAACTGGCAAATCCGTTTGCTGTCCAAGTCGAACCTGCTTCCGAAGGTTGCCGACGCACTATTTGAATCCGATTCCGAACTTGGGACGGATTCGATGAAGCGCGTCATTTACGGCGTCAGCACTGGCACGCTCGACGACGGACTGGCGCACGCAATCGAAATCGGAACGCCGCTCGTCTCGAAGCGCATCGAGTCGCTTCACTGGCTTCAGGACAACGGCTTCAGAACCTACGGCATGATTTGCCCGTCGCTCCCGCAAAAGGATTACTCCAAGTTCGCCCGCGACATGGCGACAGCGCTCCGCGCCGACCGCTGCGAACACGTCTGGGGCGAGGTCATCAACGCACGCGGCGACTCGTTCACGCGGACACACGACCGGCTCATCGCTGCGGGTTACGTCGAGGAAGCTGCGGCTTTCAACGCCGTCAGCCACAACCCAACCGCGTGGGAACTCTACGCCCGGCAGACGTTCGCCGGCCACGCCTCGGTTTACGCCGACCAGAAAGGCGCTGACGGTTTGCCGAAGCTTCGCTTCCTGCAATACGTCACCAAGGACAGCCGGGCTTACTGGCTCAACCGCGTCAGCGACGGCGCAATCCTGCTCTGACCACACCATGAAAATCGCTGAATACAAAGAGTTCGAGATTGACGTTCCTACTTCCGGCGGCAAGGCCGGAAAAGGACGCAACACCACAACCACCGTCCGAGTATTTCACAAAGACGGAAGCCTTCTGCTCTATCAAACGCGCTGCAAAGTCGGCGATGAATTAAGCCGCAGGCGGGCATTGCACCGCGCCCGCGTATTCTGCGACCGGTATCGCGTCGAGCATCTTGGAAAGGATCCAGCGAAATGAAGCTACAAGGCGCAGACCTCTTTTGCGGCGCGGGCGGAACGTCAACCGGCATCCTGCAAGCCGTCGAGCAAATCGGCGGCAGGATGGACT
>CAZZLB010000198.1:0-5807 GCA_964654655.1 uncultured Rhodoferax sp.
GCTGCGCGTGGCGCGCGCCAGCTACGTGCCGCTGATCGCCCGCGTCAACGGCGCATGCATGGCTGGTGGCATGGGCTTGATGTCCATGTGCGACATGGCGGTGGCAGCGCGTCACGCGGTTTTTGGTTTGCCTGAAGTGAAGGTTGGTGTCTTTCCGGCACAGGTGCTCAGCGTGTTGCAGCACTTGATTCCACGGCGCATCCTGAGCGAGATGTGCCTGACCGGTGAGCCGATCTCGTCAGCGCAGGCGCTCGAAGCAGGGCTGGTGAATTACGTGGACGACGATGTGGACCTCAAATTGCAGTGGTTGCTGGAGCGCCTGCTGGACAAGTCGCCGGCTGCGATCCGGCGCGGCCTGTACACGATGAAGAAGGTGGAGGCCATGGCGTTCGAGGAATCGATGTCGTTCACCGAGAGCCAGATTGCGCTGTTTACCCTGACCGAAGATGCAAAGGAGGGGCAGAAGGCTTTTCAGGAAAAGCGCAAACCCCATTGGGCAGGGCGCTGAGCATGAGTACAGAGTTCGACTACATCATCGTGGGTGCGGGCACGGCAGGCTGTCTGCTGGCCAACCGGCTATCAGCCGATGCCAGCAAGCGGGTGTTGCTGATCGAAGCCGGGCGCAAGGACGATTACCACTGGATTCACATTCCGGTGGGTTATCTGTACTGCATTGGCAATCCGCGCACAGACTGGCTCTACAGCACCGAGCCCGATGCAGGGCTCAATGGCCGGGTGTTGCGTTACCCGCGCGGCAAGACGCTGGGCGGCTGCAGCAGCATCAACGGCATGATTTACATGCGCGGGCAGGCGCGTGATTACGACCAGTGGGCCCGGCTGACGGGGGACGAGGCCTGGACCTGGAACAATGCATTGCCGTATTTCAAGTTGCACGAAGATCATTACCTCGGAGCCAACGCGGCGCATGGCGCGCGCGGTGTGGCACCGGAGTTGATGAGCGACACCTCGACGCCCTACCGCAAGCTGCTGCGCCATCGCAGAGCCGGTGGTGAGTGGCGCGTCGAAAAACAGCGTCTGCGCTGGGACGTGCTCGATGCCTTTGCGCGGGCCGCGCAGCAGGCCGGCATTGCTGCTACCGAGGATTTCAACAGGGGTGACAACGAGGGTGTGGGCTACTTCGAGGTGAATCAGCGCGAGGGCTGGCGCTGGAGTACCGCCAAGGCGTTCCTGCGCCCGACCTGTTACGCACGAACCAACTTCGAGATGTGGACCTCGGCCCAGGTGGCCAAGCTGGTCCTGCAGACGCAGGCTGATGGCAGCCAGCGCTGCGTTGGCGTGCAGGTTTGGGACCATTCGGAAATGGTCACGGCCAGCGCCAGTGCCGAGGTGATTTTGTGTGCCGGCAGCATCGGCTCGCCGCAAATCCTGCAACTCTCCGGCATCGGTCCGGCGGCCTTGCTGGAGAAGAATGGCGTCAAGGTGCTGCACGATGCACCGGGGGTTGGCGCCAACCTGCAGGACCATCTTCAGCTTCGCGCCGTCTTCAAGGTGCAGGGCGTCAAGACACTCAACACACAGGCCAGTACGCTCTGGGGCAAGGCCATGATCGCTCTGGAATACGCACTCAAGCGCAGCGGGCCGATGAGCATGGCGCCCTCGCAACTGGGTGCGTTCACACGCAGCGATGCGCAGCAGCCTTATCCGAACATCGAGTACCACGTGCAGCCGCTCAGCCTGGAAGCGTTTGGCGAACCGCTGCATCGTTTCAATGCCTTCACCGCCAGCGTCTGCAATCTGAATCCGACCAGCCGTGGTTCGGTCTGGATCAGGAGCGGCAGCTTTGAGGATGCTCCGGCGATCGCGCCGAACTATCTGAGCACGGAAGTGGACCGCAAGGTGGCGGCCGATTCACTTCGGCTGACGCGGCGCATCGTGGGGCAACCGGCGCTGGAGAAATACCAACCCCAGGAATGGAAGCCGGGCGTGCAATACCAGAGCGACCAGGATTTGGCCAAGCTGGCGGGCGACATTGCGACCACGATTTTTCATCCGGTCGGCACCACCAAGATGGGCACGGCGGACGACCCGATGGCGGTGCTCGATTCGCGCTTGCGTGTGCGAGGCAAGGGCGGGCTGATTGCAGGTTTGCGCGTCGTCGATGCCGGCGTCATGCCCAGCATCACCAGCGGCAATACCAACTCTCCGGTTCTGATGATTGCCGAGAAGGCAGCGCAGTGGATTGCTGAAGATGCGGGCCGATAGAGGGTAAATCCCGAAAGGGTAAGCACTAATGCAAGACCGCGGTTTTCGCGCGTACATTCTCGCCAAGCGTTGGCAACAGCGACTTGGTGGGAAAAGAAGGACCGTGGAGACAGCCCGTCAGGGCCCATAAGTGAGAAAAGGCACCGGCCGATCCCGGTGCCCTTTTTTTTGCCGGTCAGGGGCGCGCTGTGATGGTATCGAGCGTTGGCGGCGGCCAGGGTACTTCAGCGAGCGTGCGTGCTTTGCCAATCGGCGCCGGGGCCTGCGCCTTTTGCACTGCCGCTATGTCTTCTTCGCTGGGGTACTGCTGCAGCAACCAGTAGTCAAAAATCCGGCGTGCGATGGGTGCCGCATTCTGTGAGCCAAAGCCGGCGTTTTCAACCACCATCGCCAGTGCGATCCTGGGCTCTTCGGCGGGTGCAAAAGCGGTAAAAAGTGCGTGGTCGCGAAAGCGTTCCTCGGTTCTGGAGGCGACGTATTTTTCGTTCTGCTTGATTTGAATCACCTGCGCCGTGCCGGTCTTGCCACCACTGGTGTAAGCCGCGCCGCGAAAGGCTGCCGCCGAGGTGCCCTCGATGTTGACACCGATCAGCGCATTCTTGATGACGGCAATATTGGCTGCCTTGGCGATCACTTCGCCGAGCGCTTCACGCGTGGTGGCAGTGGGTGCGTGGGTCATGATGTCAACCACCTCCTTGACCAGGTGCGGCTTCATCTTGATGCCGTCGTTGGCCAGTGTGGCGGTGGCCGAGGCCAGTTGCAGCACGGTGAAGTTGTTGTAGCCCTGACCAATGCCCAGCGAGATGGTCTCCCCGGCATACCACTTCTGCTGATCGGCGCGTTTGTAGGCGCGGCGCTTCCAGTCCGTCGAGGGCAGCAGACCACGGACCTCGCCAAAGATGTCGATGCCGGTCAGTTCGCCAAATCCAAAGCGCTGCATCTGTTCATGGATCGTGTCCACGCCCAGATCGTTGGCCAGCATGTAGTAGTAGGTGTCGCAGGATTGCACGATCGACTGGTACATGTTCACCGAGCCGTGCCCCCCTTCCTTGTCGTCCCGGAAACGGTGGTTGCCGAACATGAAGAAGCCGGGGTCCGAGATGGATTGTTCAGGTCGGCGCATGCCTGTCTCCAGCGCCGCCAGTGCCATGAAGGGCTTGTAGGTGGAGCCGGGTGGGTAGGTGCCACGCAGCGCCCGGTTCAAGAGCGGCTTGTCGGGCGACTCATTGAGGGTTTGCCAGTTTTCGCTGTCAATGCCTTCTACGAACAGATTGGGATCGAAAGTCGGTTTGCTGACAAAAGCCAGCACTTCGCCGGTCTTGGGATCGAGCGCCACCAACGCGCCGCGGCGATCACCAAATAGTTCTTCGATCAGATGTTGCAGCCGGATGTCGATCGAGAGCTTGATGGTGTTGCCGGGTGTCGCCGGACTGCTGGCGAGTTTGCGCATGGCACGCCCGCCGGCCGAAGTCTCCACCGATTCGACGCCGGTGGAGCCGTGCAACTGCGCCTCGAAACTTTGCTCGATACCGAGTTTGCCTATGTACTCGGTGCCCCGGTAATTGGCCTGATCGTCTGACTCGTCGAGCTTTTCTTTCTCGGACGGATTGATGCGTCCGATGTAGCCGATGACGTGGCTGGCCAGCTCGCCATAGGGGTAGTTGCGGAACAGGCGTGCCTTGATCTCGACGCCGGGAAAGCGAAAGCGCTGCGCTGCAAACTTGGCCACTTCCTCGTCGTTGAGCCGCGTGCGCAGCGGCAAGGACTCGAAGCTCTTGGATTCTTCCAGCAGCTTCTTGAAGCGGCGCCGGTCCCTTGGTGTGATGTCCAGAACGCCGGCCAGTTCTTCAATTGTCTGGTCCAGGTTGCTGATCTTGGAGGGGGTGACCTCCAGCGTGTAGGCCGAGTAGTTGGTGGCCAGCACGATGCCGTTGCGGTCCAGAATCAGTCCGCGGTTGGGTACCACCGGAACAATTGCAGTACGGTTGTTCTCGGCCTGCTCCAGCAGATCCTCATGTCGCACCAACTGCAGGTAGACCAGTCTGGCCACTACACAAAAAAAGCAGACCAGTACCACCAGCGTAGCCACCAGCACCCGCGCGCGAAAGCGCGACAGATCGGCCTCAACGTTGCGAAGTTCGGTCATTACAGGGGACGGTGCGCGTCGGGGTCGGGTGAACGCTTTTGCGGGGCCAGCAGAATCACACTGACGACTGGCCACAGCAGCGACTCCAGTACCGGCGCCAGCAGCATCAACCAACCCGGCGAAGCGCTGCCAGCGGCGAATCGGCAAGCGAGCTGGATGGCGTGCGCGGCTGCGAACAGGGGAAACACCTGCAGCGCCTGCGATGGCACCGGGAACCATAGCAGGCGTCGGTGAATCGCAATGGCCAGGAAGCTCAGCACAGTATAGGCCAGGGCCTGCTGGCCTAGCAGCGAGCCTTGGTGCACGTCGATAAAAATGCCAAAAACAAAGGCGACCCCGACACCGATACGCAGTGGCTGATGAATGCTCCAGAACACAAGCACCAGCGCCAGCAGATCGGGGGTCCAGGCGGCGCGTCCGAACAAACCCATGTTCAGCAACATATTGAGACCGAGCGCAGTCAGCAAACTGCCAAGAATGAAGAAAGGATTGGCAGGCAGCAACAGTTGATGGCCGGGTCGCATGATCATCGCTTGCCACCTTTTCTGACCGCCGCAGCGGGTGCTTCGACCGCAGGCCGGGCTGCGATCTGCGTGCCGATGGGTTTGAGTACCATGACGTGAGCTACACCGGAAACCAGCGCCAGCGCCTGGCAGTTGATGCGGGCAAAGGCCGAGTCAACCCGGCGTTCCACCTTGTCCACCTTGGCTACCGGCAAGCCTGGTGGATAGACACCGTCAACGCCACTGGTGGTGAGCAAGTCGCCGACCTGCACATCGGCATTGGCTGCCATGTAGCGCAATTCCAGCGCATTGGCGCGCAGGGCCGGATCACCAAAGGCAACGCCGCGCGCACCGGTGCGCGTGTTGAGCACGGGAATGGCCTGGTCGCGATCCGTCACAAGTGTCACCTCGCTGACCATTGGGTAGACTCGCGTGACCTGCCCCAGTACGCCGTTTTCGTCGAGAACGGGCGAGCCAGCCAGCACGCCTTCGAGTGCACCGCGGTCTATGACGACTTTGTGCGTGTAGGGGTCGGCCGCGTCGTACAGCACTTGCGCTGCCTGCCAAGAGCTTGTCACCTTGTCGCGCAGTCCCAGCAACTGGCGCAGTCGCGAATTCTCCAGTGTCAGCTGCTCCACCTGATTGGCTCGCTGGGATTGGGCTGCAACCTGTCGATGCGCTGCCTCTTCACGCGCCTGTGAGGATGTCAGAGACTCAAAGTAGCGGGCGCCGCCCTGCGCCAGCAGCACAGGTCGCAGCACCAGCCACTGCACCGGGTACAGGACGCTGGCAACCACGACGCGCAGCGGCTTGGCGATCTCGAAACGCGCATCGGCCACCATCAGGAAGAGCGCCAGCGCGCTGAACAGGATCAGCTTGGACAGGGCCGATGGGCCCTGCCTGAAGAAGGGTGGTGGAGTACCGTCCAGCGTACC
>CAZZLB010000199.1:0-3244 GCA_964654655.1 uncultured Rhodoferax sp.
GACGGCGATGCGCGAATTCACGATTGCCCGCAAGCCACAAGAGGTGGTCGATCAACTGCTGGCGCTGCTTGGTCCACAGCAGGATGGTGCAACACAAATCATCGGCCTGGGCGTTTACATCTGGAACGTGACGCAGAGCGCCGAACTGGTACGCCTGCTCAAGGCGGCGCGACCGGCTGTGAAGATCGTGCTGGGGGGCCCCGAGGTCAGCCATGAAGTCGAACTACAGGAAATTACGCGTCTGGCGGATTTTGTCATCACTGGCTGGGGCGATGTGAGTTTTGCAAAGCTGTGCCGCGCCTTGCTGCACGGACCAGAGCCGATCATGAAAATAGTCCAGGGCGAGCAGCCGCCCTTGAACGAGATTGCCCTGCCCTACGGCGAGTACAGCGACGCCGATCTGGCGCATCGCCTGCTTTACGTGGAGGCATCACGCGGTTGCCCTTTCAAGTGCGAATTTTGTTTGAGTTCGCTCGATCAAACGGCCTGGGCTTTTGATCTGGAGAAGTTCCTGCCAGCGATGCAGGTACTGCTCCAGCGTGGCGCGCGCCACTTCAAGTTTGTGGACCGGACTTTCAATCTGAAAATAGACGCTTCTGCCCGGATCCTGCAGTTCTTTCTGGAGCGCCTGACGGAAGACTTGTTCCTGCATTTCGAGCTGGTTCCAGACCATTTGCCACAGCGCCTGAAAGCACTGATCATGCAGTTTCCCCCGGGTGTGCTGCAGTTTGAAATCGGCGTCCAGAGTTTCAACCCGGAAGTTCAAGAGCGAATTTCACGCCGGCAGGACAACGCCAGGACCGAGTCCAATCTGCGCTGGCTCACCCAAGAGTCCCAAGCGCACCTGCATACTGACCTGATTTTCGGCCTACCCGGTGAAACCCTGGAGAGTTTTGCTGCCGGCTTTGACCGCTTGTATGCGCTGCGACCAGACGAAATCCAGCTGGGCATTCTGAAGCGCTTGCGTGGCACGCCGATAGAGCGCCACAGTGCGGCGCACGCCATGGTTTATGACACTGAACCACCCTATACCGTGCTGCAAACCGGCGTGCTGGATGCGCTCACTGTTCAGCGCTTCAAGCGCTTTGCGCGCTACTGGGATCTGCTTGTCAACTCGGGACGTTTCAAACAGACCTTGCCGCTTCTGCTGGAACGGGACCAGCCATCGCCGTTCCATGCCTTCCTGGCTTTTTCCGACTGGCTTTGGCGGCGCACCGGCAAAACCAGCGCGCTGCCGCCGGAACTACTGGTGGATGCGCTGGCTGACTATCTCTGTGGCGCCTGCGGCATGAACCACCAGGACGTGCAACAGGCGCTGCTTTCCGACTACACCGGCAGCGGGGCGCGCGCCAAGCCGCACGCTCTGCAAGAACTGCTGTCCAGGCAAGCGGCGCCGACGATGCGTAGGTCAAAGCGTTTGGCGCAAAGGCAGGGACGGCACCTGAACCCCGATCAGGCTCTAAGATAGCGATATGACAAACCCATCGAGATTCTGGGCCGAGCTCACAACACAGGACTTTGCCCGATTGATCAGCGGCGGCGAGGCAGCACAGACGATTGCCGTGCTGCCGGTCGCAGCCACCGAACAACATGGCCCGCATTTGCCGCTCTGTGTGGACACGGCACTGGTCGACGGCGTGGTTGCTGCTGCCTTGCCGAAACTGGCGCCAGCGTTGAAGGTACTTTTTCTGCCGACACAAGCCGTCGGTCTGAGCCCCGAGCATGCCGCATTTCCTGGCACGCTCACACTGAAAGCCGAAACCATTCTGCGCTTGTGGACCGACATTGGCGAGTCGGTGGCAGCCGCAGGCATCAAAAAGTTGCTGATCTTCAATTCGCATGGCGGCCAGGTCAGTGCGATGGACCTGGTGGCGCGCGACTTGCGCTCACGCCTGGGGATGCTGGTGTACAGCGCAAGCTGGTTCAACCTGCCGCTGCGCGACGAAAACGGTCAGGATATGAGTGGATATTTCAGTGCTGACGAACACCGTTTTGGTATTCATGGTGGCGCTATCGAAACCTCCATGATGTTGGCGCTCAAGCCCTCCCTGGTGGACATGGCGCAAGCACAGGACTTCGCCTCGACTGCGCAAGACCGCGCCCGGTCTCTGGAGATTCTGGGCAACGGCAAGAGCGCCAAACTCGGCTGGCAGATGCAGGATTACAACCCGGCTGGAGCAGTCGGCAACGCCGCTGCCGCCAGCCTGGAGAAGGGGAGAGCGCTGGTCGATGCTGCCGGGCGCGGTCTGGCCCTGCTGCTGGCGGAGATGGATGGCCTGCCTTTGCGCACCTTGGTCCATCGAACCCCGGCGGAACCGGGCGCCCGACAGCCCTGACCCGTCACTCGCCAGATGCTGGCCTCCCACGATCTGTTTGCCCTGGGCGCTGCGGCCTGCTGGGCTGGCGCCAGCCTTATTTCAGTATCACCTTCACGCTATCTGGGCGCCTTTGCGTTCACGCGCTGGCGCATGCTGATGGTCGCCTTGATGCTGTGGGCGGTTTCGCTCGCCACGGGCGGCTGGCGCAGTCTTCAGCTGGCGTCCTGGAGCGTGATGGCCCTGAGCGGCCTGATTGGCATCTTCGTCGGCGACACGGCCCTGTTTGCCGCCATGAACCGGCTCGGGCCGAGGCGCTCGGGTGTGCTGTTTGCAACCCACGCCATGTTCGGTGCGCTGCTCGGTTTCTGCCTGCTGGGCGAACGCATGAGCCTGCAGGCCACCTGGGGCAGCGCTTTGACCATGGCGGGCGTCATCAGCGCCATCCTGCTGGGTCGCGACAAGGACGACCAACACGCCTGGGAAGCAGACCGCGGGCACGTCGGTGTTGGTGTTGCACTGGGACTGCTGGCAGCGCTGTGTCAGGCAATCGGATCACTGATTGCCAAACCCTTGATGAGTGGTGCCCTCGATCCGGTTTCAGCCTCTGCCGTTCGGGTGTCGGTGGCCTGCGCTGCCCATTTCATCCTGCTGTGGTTTGGTTTTCCAGCGGCCCGGGCGCACCATAGACTGACGCTGGGTGTGCTGGCACAAACCGCCCTCAATGGTTTCATCGCAATGGGTTTCGGTATGACTCTGGTCTTGCTGGCCCTGCAAAGCGGCGACGTCGGCATGGTCGCGATTCTGTCCTCGGTGTCGCCCGTGTTGCTGTTGCCCCTGCTGTGGCTGCGACTGGGTCGCGCACCGGCGTTTGGGGCCTGGATTGGCGCCGGCCTTACGGTTGTCGGAACAGCGCTGATCCTGATGCG
>CAZZLB010000199.1:3344-5806 GCA_964654655.1 uncultured Rhodoferax sp.
GCAAACTCGGTGATGGCGCTGTTGCGGATGCGCATATTGAGTTCGATGGTGGTCTCGGGGGTTGTGCCCAGCACATGACCCACAGCGGTGGCAATAGGGCCGCCACTGGAGACCAGCAGCACATTGCCGTCGAAGTTCTTGCGGACATGGTCCAGCGCGCTGGTCACACCCAGCTGAAACTCGCGGTAGCTCGGCATGCCCTTGGGGCTGACGACGCCGTTCATCCATTGCGTCAGACCGTCACGCAGCAGCCGAAAGTGATGGCGGTAAAGCTCGGGTGTATCGGGCTTTTCGAGTTTGTGCGGATACACCGCGGCGATGACGGCTTCGCTGTCAAATTCGTTCAAACCCGGCCACTGCAGAGTGGCTCCCACGCTTGCCACTTTGTGTGCTGCGCTGCCCTCCATGCCTTCGAGAATTGCTGCGCAGGTCTGCAGTTGGCGACGCAGGGTGCCAGTCAGCACCGCATCGAAGCGCAATCCTTTTTGACGAAAATAGTCACCCAGTCGTGCACTTTGCTTTTGTCCCAACTCACTCAAATGGTCATAGTCTGCGGCACCAAACGAAGCCTGGCCATGGCGTACAAGGTAAAGGGTTCCCATGCAGCGAATCTAAACGATGCGACACCTGCTCTCTTGTCGCACGAGCGACCAGGCCTTTCACATTGCGGCCATCCGGTCGGGGTCATGGTCACAGCTTGACCGTTCCTTGCACGCAAGTGAACGACTCGCCGCCGACCCAGACCTGACCGTTTTCGTCCTGCTCGATATGAACACGACCGGCACGTCCCAGACAGTGACCTTGCTCGGCAATGTAGACACCGGGCGCCAGTCCATCGGCAATCAGCCATTGGGCCAGGCTGGCATTGAGGCTGCCGGTGACCGGGTCTTCGTTGACGCCAACCGGCGCAGCAAAAGCTCGCACCTCGACGACGGGAAGATCGGGCATCGCGCCTGCCGCGTGACTGGAACGCCAGGAAGAAGCGTGCGCCTCCCGATTGGAACGGGCGATCAGCTGCGCTGCCGGCGCTGCATTCTCGATGGAGACCACTCCGACCTTGTATCCCAGGTTCTTGAGTGCAAGATGGTCGGGGCTGAGCTGCAATACGGTTTGGCGGCTATCGAGCAGCAGAGTGAGCCAGACGGGGCCATTGTCGAGCAGTTGCGCTGCCCGGATCCGGTCTGCCTTGACGCCCAGGGCGCTTGCAACTTCTGCCAGCAATGCCGCCTCGACCGGACTGCGCTTGAGCGCCGGTGCAGCAAAGCTCAGGCGCGGCCCGTCGCGACGAACCTTCACAAGTCCAAAAGCACACTCCTGCACGATCACCTCTTGTGCTCTCGGCTCGCCGCCCGCCTCAAGCCAGGCATGGCAAGAACCCAGTGTTGGGTGACCAGCAAAAGGCAGTTCAGCACCGGGAGTGAAGATGCGTACCCGGTAGTCCGCGCCAGCGGCAGCGGCCGCTTCGCTGGGGGGTTGCAAAAAGGTGGTTTCGGAGAGATTGGTCCAACTGGCGAAGTGCTGCATTTCCTGGTCAGACAAATCGCTACCATCCAGCACAACCGCCAGCGGGTTGCCGAGGTACGGGCCAGCGCCAAAGACATCCACTTGCTTGAAGTTGCGTGTTTTCATGGTCTTTTCGCTTTCAAAAAGTCGCCATCCAGACCGCAGTAACCAGCAATATCGCCGCCATCATGCGATTGAACCAGCGAAGGCGTGTGCCCGATCCTTGCGGCCCGCACAGCCACTCACGCAGCAGCGAGCCGATCAGCGCATAGGTCAAATTGCTGGTCAAACCAAAAGCCAGCATCAGCGGCAGGATGATGGCAAAACGCTCAAGGGCATCGACATGCCCTGCCACCCAACCCGCCACCACCGTCAGCGCCAGCATCCATGCCTTGATATTGAGGAACTGCAACATCACGCCCTGCCAGAAAGTGACCTTCAGTTGCGCTGCGTCAGCCTGTGCCAGAGTGGCAGAACGTGCCAGCTTGTAGGCAAGCCACACCAGGTAGGCCACCCCCAGACTTTGAATGCCGATGCGCAGCACAGGCACAGCCAGCAGCAAAGCGCCCACACCACCAGCGCAAATGGACAGAAGCAAACCCCAGCCCAGCGGCACAGCCAGCACAAAACGCAGCGAGCGCTTCAAACCGTGGTTGGCTGCCAGTGCCGTGGAGAGCGTGGTGTTGGGACCAGGTGTAAAACTAGCGACACTGGCCAAAACCATCAGGGCGGTGAATTCGGTGCTGGTCACGGGCTCACCGTTTGCAGGGCGGCGAGTTCTTCCCAACGCGCCAAGGCACTCAGCAACTCTTCGTCAATCGCTGCATCACGCTGGTAGAGGGCGGTAGCACGCTTGGGATCCTTGATATACAGATTGACGTCAGCAAGCTCAGCTCTGAGGGCAGTCTGCTCCTGCTCCAGCGCTTCAATGGTTTGCGGCAGCTTGTCGAGTTCGCGCT
>CAZZLB010000200.1:0-5758 GCA_964654655.1 uncultured Rhodoferax sp.
TGACCCCGCCGATGCCCGAAACCGGCAGGCCGATGGTCTGCGGGTCTCGTGCAATCTCGGCCACCATGTTCAGCGCGATCGGCTTCACGGCCGGGCCGCAGTAGCCGCCGTGCGAGCCCTTGCCGCCAGTGGCTGGCGACATGGTCAGCGTCAGGGGATCCACGCCCATGATGGAGTTGATGGTGTTGATGAGAGAGACCGCATCGGCCCCGCCCTTCTTCGCCGCGCGTGCCGGGTAGCGGATGTCGGTGACGTTGGGCGTGAGCTTCACCACCACCGGCAGCTTGCTATAGTGCTTGCACCAGGCAGTGACCATCTCTATGTACTCTGGCACTTGGCCGACTGCGGCACCCATGCCACGCTCGCTCATGCCATGCGGACAGCCAAAATTGAGCTCCACCCCATCGGCGCCGGTGTCCTCCACGCGCGCCAGAATCGACTTCCAGGCCTGCTCCTCGCAGGGCACCATGAGCGACACCAGCAGCGCGCGATCCGGCCAGTCGCGCTTGACCTGTGCGATCTCGGTCAGGTTGACCTGCAGCGGGCGGTCCGTGATGAGTTCGATGTTGTTGAAGCCGATCATCCGGCGGTCCGGCGTCAGCAGCGCACCATAGCGTGGTCCGCTCACATTGACCACCGGTGGGCCGTCTTCGCCCAGCGTCTTCCAGACCACGCCGCCCCAGCCCGCCTCGAAGGCGCGGTTCACGTTGTAGGCCTTGTCAGTCGGTGGCGCGGAAGCCAGCCAGAAAGGATTCGGACTCTTGATGCCGGCAAAGTCGATTTGCAAATTAGCCATGATGGTGTTCCGGATCTCAGTGAGTGCTCAAAGCGGCGTGGATCGCCAGCGCCGATTGCTTGCCATGCGCAACGGCTTCAACCGTCAATTCGAGTCCGCCAGCACGGCAGTCCCCTCCAGCCCAGACACCTTGCAGGCTGGTCTGCCCGGTGTCATCGGTCGCGATGCGGTCTCCCTGCATTTGCAGGCCGGACTGCGCCAGCACCGGGTTGCCCAGACGCTGACCGATGGCCTTGAGCACCATGTCGGCTGCCAGTGTCTGCACTTCACCCGTGGCGCAGAGCTTGCCGTCGACGAGTGCCTGGCGAGCAAACTGCACGGCGCTCGCGTGCCCCTTGCTGCCGGTCACCTCAAGCGGCGCGAGCCAGTGCTGAATCGTCACACCATGCGTCTGCGCCCATTCCTGTTCTGCCCTGGAGGCTGACATCTGCTCGGGTCCGCGCCGGTACACCATGCGCACTTCCTCTGCACCCAGCAGCTTGGCCTGCACAGCAGCGTCGACCGCCGTCATGCCGCCACCAATCACCACGACGCGCCGGCCGACCGGCAAACTTGCAAGCTCAGCGGTCTGGCGCAAGGTGGCGATGAAGTCCACTGCATCCTGCACGCCTGCCAGATCTTCACCCGGCACCCCAAGTTGATGCGTGGCGGCCAGCCCAATGCCCAGAAACAGGGCGTCAAAATCGGCTCGCAGTGCATCGAGCTGCGCCGCAGTCTCCAATTTCCAGCCGGTGCGCAATTCAATACCGCCAATACCCAGCAGCCATTGCAGTTCGGCTTGGGCAAAGTTGTTGACAGTCTTGTAGCTTGCCAGTCCGTACTCATTGAGGCCACCAGCCTTGGCGTGCGCGTCGAGCAGCAGCACCTCGTGACCCAGTCGCGCCAATGTGTGGGCGCAAGCGAGCCCGGCCGGTCCGGCGCCCAGCACGGCGATCTTTCTGCCGGTACTGGCGGCGCGCGTGAAGATCTGCGGCTGCGCGCTTTCCATCAGTGCGTCGGTAGCGTAGCGCTGCAGGCGACCAATGGCAACGGGCTGAGCGCTTTGCGTGTTGCGCACGCAGACCTGCTCGCACAGGTTCTCGGTCGGGCAGACCCGTGCGCACATGCCGCCCAGCGGGTTGGCTTCCAGAATCGCTGTTGCGGCGCCACGCAGATTGCCCTCCGCAATGCGCCGGATGAAAGACGGCACGTCAATGTGCGTGGGGCAGGCCGTGGCGCAGGGCGCGTCAAAGCAGTAAAGGCAGCGCTCCGCCTCGATCAGCGCATGCGCCTTGCTCAGGCGCGGGCTGGCATCGGCAAATCGCAAGGCGTACTCGTCGGCGCCCAGGCGATGCGGGCGAAGGTCAGGATGAACAGAGGTGGACACGCTGGCAACTCCTGTGCTGTGAGGCAGGCTATGAATAAAACTGACCATTCGGTCAGCTTATGCAATGAATACTAGCAATACATGTGCCACGGTGTAACTAGGGGTTTGCCCGAGGAATTGTCTTGTGCGGGCGCGCGCTCCGCTACCATTCGGTATTCGCAGTTCTTTGACCCGGAGAAATCATGAGTTCAGCCCCCAAGACCCCAGAAGCCGGTTTTGAAGCGCAGGATGCTTGTCATCAGCAGATGCTGGTGCACCTGTCCCAGCTGATGGAGTTGGCGCAGCGCATCGACCAGGTCGGCATTGATGCCGATGCCAAGCGTCAGGCCGATGTGATAGAGCACTTTTTTTCTGGTACCTCGCGCCAGCATCATGCGGACGAAGAAAAGAATGTGTTCCCGCCCTTGCTGGCCAGCGGCGATGCCGAGTTGACTTCATTGGTGCAGGTGTTGCAGCAGGATCACTGCTGGATAGAGGAAGACTGGCTCGAACTGGCGCCGCAGCTGCGCGCCATCGCATCGGGCAACAACTGGATCGACAGCGCCGAGTTCCAGCACAACGTGGAAATCTTCCTGGCCCTGACACGCGGCCATATTGATCTGGAAGAGAAGATGATCTATCCCGAGGCACGCGCGCTGAAGGCGCGCTCGGCCAGCCGGACAGCGCGCGAGCCGCTTTAAGGAGGCGTGGCCAGCCAGTCAAGGATAGGTTTCAATGGTACCGAGAGGTGACAGATCCTTGCCTTGCAGCCCGGGGAAGTCCGTGCCGTAGCGCGTGACTCTGAAGACAGCGTTCATGTACTGGTCGGTCCGGTTGGGGTCGGTTGGAACGGTGTTGCCCTGCGTCAACGGCGTTGTCGTGACCGGGTTCACGTAGCGCCACACCGTTTCACCGGCAGAAGTTACTTCAAACAGGTTGCCCTTGATGCCTTCGGTGATCAGCGTGTTGCCGTTGGGCAGACGCTGCGCCCCCGAGATTTCGGCCGAATAGAAACTCGTTGGCGGCGTTCCGGTGTAAGTCCATAGCGCTGACGTCGGTCCGTAGGCTGCCCCACTGGCGATGCTGTAATTGCCGGACGCATCGACGGGAGGAACGATTTCATCGACGGTGGAGTAGCCGCGACCAATGCCATTGTTGTAGATCAGGATGTTGCCGGCGCCGGGTAGTCCCGGCTCGATCCAGTGCGTGTGATGCTGCTGGTAGAGTTTGCGCTGCGCCGCTGTGCCACGATCGTATTGCTGTGCAAAGCCCCAGCGGTACAGGATGTCGCCGCCTTTGCCATGCGCGCCGCCAGCGTGGCTGGCCGATTGTGCTGTGGTGGTGGCGTGGTCGATGATGAACAGTTCACTGTTGCCGCGAATGCTGATCATGATCTGGTCGAATTGCGCGTTGTAGTCGATGCCGTTGGCATGATTCCAGAACTGCTGGATCTTGTTGTTGGCCACCCCATTCACGTCGATCAGTTCCGGATGGTCGGCGACCACGCCGTAATTGCTCTTGGTCGCGTCAAAATCCTGGATCATGTGATCCCAGATATGCCATTCCCAGACCACCGTGCCGGTGGTGCTGCCGGTGGGCTTCACCTCGACCAGGTAGTCCGGCAGCATGTAGCCCTGCGTCACGATGCTGGAATCGAGCAGGGTCGGATTGAAGCCGGCCGCGATGACCTCGGCGTAGCTCTTTTTCTCGCTGGCCAGGATCAGCACATTTCCATTGGGCAACACCTTGAAATCGTGGTGTGCGATGTAGCTGGCACCGTAATAGTTGAAGCCCCACACCAGATTGCCACTCCAGTCGTATTCCTCGATGCGTCCGCCTTCGCCACCACCGGTCGATGGTCCCACGTTGGGCATGGCACTGGCACGGATCATGTGACCGTTTTCCAGCAGGTACGAGGAGCGGCCAGGCTCACCCGTGCTGGTCCACTTGTGCACGTACTGACCTGCATTGTTCAGCAGGTAGGTGGCCGTGCTGTGCAGTGGCGACATCAGTGTGTAGCCGGTGTATGCCTTGCTGGTATTGAGCATCAAGCCGATGGTGTTGCTGGTAGCTGTCGTGCTGCTTCTGTCGGGTCGCATGACCCGAAAACCCACCTGCAACCAGGCCGAGTCGGGGTTGCTGTCAGGCGAGCCACCCAGCGACCAGGAGGGGTCCCGATTGGACACGCGGCTGTAGCCCAGGAACTGCTGGCCGCCGCCGTTCCACCAGGTGCCACCACGCATGGCACGCCACGGCAGGTTACCCTGCATGATGTCGCCACTGACCGGACCTGGTGGGTCCACCGTGATGTTGTTTGTAACGCAATACTGGTAGTAGGTATTGGAGTACCAGTCGTTCACCCATTGCCAGACATTGCCCGCCATGTCGGTCAGCCCGAAGGCGTTGGTGCTGTCGCGCGTCTGGTAGCTCGCATCTGCGGCGGGCCAGCTGTAGTCGGACTTGTTGCGTAGCGAGCCGTTAAAAAAACCAACGGGTGTGGTGTGTGGATAGTCGCCGTTTTCCCATGGATCGCCAGAGTTCTGCCAGTTCGAGAGCCGGCCGTCGGCGTTGGTGTCGTTGCCCCAGGGAAACTGGTAGTAGGGGTTGGTCTGACCACCGCGCGCAGCGTATTCCCATTCGGCTTCGGTGGGTAGCCGGTAGCCGTTTTGGGTCAGATCGCAGGCACCGGTCGAAAGGTTGTAGCACGGGGTGTAACCGTCACGTGTACTCAGCCAGTTGGCAAATGCTGCTGCACCGAACCAGCGTACTCCGGTGACAGGATGCAATTCACGCCCGGTGCGCACCGTGAAGCTGCTGTTGGCGTAGCCGATGGTGGACAGCGGCACCGAAGAACTCGTATAGAAAAAGATGTTGCTGCCTCCCTTGGCGTACACGATGCCCGAGCGTACCTCGATCAGACCGCTCTTGAGTGCATCGTTCAGGTAGGCTGCGTACTCGGTGTTGGTCACCAGTGTGGTTGACATGTAGAACGGCGAGATAGACACCTTGTGCAGGGGAATCTCGTCACTGGGATGGTCAGGGTCAACAAAGTTGAAGTGGTCACCCATGACGAAAGTGCCACCCGGGATGTGCGCGAACAGTGGCGTGAATGTTCCCGTCGCGTTGGCCGGGTTGGCGCTGTAACCTAGATTGGTCGATGCCTGTGCGTTGTAGTTGACCGCCGCGGTACCATAAGTTGCATCACTCTCCAGTCCGGCAAGCAGGTTGGTGGCGTTCAGAATGATCTGCCCGCGTGCATCCACGCCGTAGGCCTCAAACATCTGCGTCAGTGCGTCAAGCAGCAGGGAGTACTCGCTTTGACCCTTGGCGTTGAGCGCAGTCACGCTGCTGGCAGTGACCCCCAGATTGTCAAGGATGCGCTTGGCCAGCGTGGCGCTGCTGGTGCTGGCAAAATTGTTGGTCAGGTTCCTGGCAAATGCTGAAGCATCGCTGCTGGCCAACGCCGAGTACGAGTTGAGCAGGCTGTAGCTGGGAGCCTGACCATAGAGTGCCTGATACATGTGAACTATCACTCCGGAGCCACCGGAGACCGTCGCGGCATTGGCCGTAGCGCGTGGCGAATTGAGCTGAACCGTTGCTGGCCCGCCGCTGTCGCT
>CAZZLB010000201.1:0-5740 GCA_964654655.1 uncultured Rhodoferax sp.
CAAGATCAGCCCCATGTCAGGCCAGCCGCTGGACCTGCCATGCACGGTCAAGTCCTTGACTCCCTCGCTGATACAAACCGGCCTCTCCAACACACCCACCCCCATGGGCGACTGCGCGCTCGTACATGCGCAGGGCATCGAAATCCTGCTGTGCAGCCTGCGCAACCAGGCCATGGGAACCGATCTGTTCACCGGCGCTGGCTGCGATCTCACGCAACGCAAGATCATCGTGGTCAAGTCGTCGCAGCACTTTTATGCCTCGTTTTCAAGGATTGCCGCCAAGGTGATTTATGCTGATGCACCGGGTTCGGTTGCGCGCGACCTCAATACCCTGCCCTATCGCAAGGTCAGGCGCCCGAAATGGCCACTGAAACCCTGAAGCTGCGCAGTCGTTTTTCCAACATTCAAGAAGAGGAGTCTCCATGAAACATCGCACCCTTGCCACCCTGGCCTGCCTGAGCGCACTGCTGCTTGGCACCTCCGGCACACCTGCGCTGGCGCAGACCAAAACCCTGCGCGTGGTTGCCCATGCTGACGTCAAGATCCTGGACCCAACCTTTACTACTGCCTACATCACGCGCAACTTTGGCTACATGGTGTACGACATGCTGTTTGGCCGCGATGACAAAGGCGTTCCAAAACCGCAGATGGTCGAGAAATACAGTACCTCCAAAGACGGCAGGGAATGGTCGTTCACACTGCGCAGCGGTCTCAAGTTCTCGGACGGCAGCCCCGTCACCGCTACCGACGCCGTCGCCTCGATCCAGCGCTGGGCCGGCAAGGACAGCATTGGCCGCGCCATGGCAGCCTCGGGACCGGAGTGGAAAGTGGTCAACGCCAGCACCTTCACGCTGACACTGAAGGAGCCCTTCGGTCTCGTACTGGACGGCCTCTCCAAACCCTCCGGCTTTCCGCCGGTGATCATGCCCGAGCGCCTGGCCAAGCTGCCGACCACCACACCGATGACCGAGGTGCTGGGCTCAGGTCCCTTTGTTTTCAAACGGGATGAGTGGGTGCCGGGTAACAAGCTCGTCTTCATCCGCAATCCGCATTACCTGGCGCGCAGCGAACCGGCCAACTACCTCTCTGGCAGCAAGAAAACTGCATTTGACCGCGTGGAGTGGCTGTACCTGCCCGACGCCAACAGCGCCATCGCGGCGCTGCAAAAGGGTGAAGTCGATTATGTGGAGCAGGTGCCGCCCGACTACATCACGCCGCTGCGCACCGACCCCAATGTGAAAGTGGCAGCCTCGGGCGCCTGGCAGGGCTGGATGATCATGAACCAGTTGCACCCGCCCTTCAACAACCCCAAAGTGCGCCAGGCGCTGCTCAAGGCGGTCAGCCAGGAGCGCTTTACTTCCGCCATGGGTTACCCGCTGGACATGCGCGTCACTTACTGCGCTGCGCTGTTCCTGTGCGGTGGTCCGAATCAGACCGATGCTGGTGCCGAGCCTTATCGCACGGCTGATGTCGCCAAAGCCAAGCAGTTGCTCGCCGAGTCCGGCTACAAGGGCGAGAAGATCGTGCTGCTGGTGCCCACCGATGTCACCTACCTCAACGCGCTGGGATTGATGGCGGCGCAAACCATGAAAAGCATTGGCATGAACGTCGATATGCAAAACATGGACTGGGCCTCCATCGGAGCGCGCCGCGCCAAGCGTGACGCGCCCGAGGCCGGTGGCTGGAACATGTACGTGACGGTCGCCGGCGGTTTCGACGCCGACTCCCCCGTGACCAACGCCTACCTCAGCGCCGCCTGCGGCACCAGCCTGCCGGGCTGGCCCTGCGACAAGCAACTTGATGATCTGCGCACTGCCTGGATCAAGGAGGCTGTGCCAGCCAAACGCCGCGTATTGCTGGACCAGTTCCAGCAGCGCGCTTATGAGGCACTGCCTTACATCAACGTCGGTCAGTACACACCGGCGATTGCCTTTCGCAAGACCATCAAGGGCGGCGAGCGGCTCAACAGCGGCCTGCCCACCGTCTGGATGCTTGACAAGTAAACCAGAGCGAACCTGACATGCGAGTATTTGCCGGCGCGTTGGCGACCGAAACCAACACCTTCGGCCCCATGCCCACCGGTTTGTCCTCATTCCAGGACCGGGGCTATTTCCCGGCGGGGCAGCATCCGGCAGAGTTGAACCTGTTTGCCGCTCCCCTGTGGGTGGCACGCCAGGTCAGCCAGGCCCGCGGCTGGACCCTGATCGAAGGCATGGTGGCCGCCGCACAGCCCAGCGGCACTGTGACCCGCCATGCCTATGAAACGCTGCGCGATGAGCTGCTGGCAGACTTGCGTGCAGCCTTGCCGCTGGACATGGTATTGCTCGGCCTGCACGGCGCCATGGTGGCCGATGGCTACCCCGATTGCGAGGGTGACCTGCTGGAGCGCGTGCGCGCCATCGTCGGCCCGGCCGTAGTGCTTGGCGCCGAGCTCGATCCCCATGTCAACCTGAGCCGTACCATGGTCGAGACGGCTGATGTGCTGGTGGCTTTCAAGGAGTATCCCCACACCGACATTGTCGAGCGCGCGCATGAACTGATAGACCTGTGCGAAGCCCGCTACGCTGGTCGCATTCGTCCTGTTCATGCGGTGGCTGACTGCCACCTGATTGTGCCCTTTCACACGACGCGCGACCCGGCCAAGGCACTGGTGCAGCGCATACAGTCGCTCGAAGGCCGCGACGGCGTGCTCTCGATCTCCATCGCCCACGGTTTTGCGCACAGCGACGTGCCTGACATGGGCAGCAAGGTCCTCGTCTACACCGACGGCAATCAGGAGCAGGCAAACGCGCTGGCGCTGCAACTGGCGGGCGAAATCATCGCCGTGCGGGAGCAGTTGGCCGTGCGCTACCCGGCCATCGACCCCGCGCTGGACGAAGCGCTGGCCTTCGATGGCGGAGCGGGGGTGCTGGCCGACCGCGCTGATAACCCGGGCAGCGGCGCGACTGGCGACTCCACGTTCATCCTGCGCCGCATGCTCGATCGCGGCATAGTCAACGCAGCCATCGGCCCGATCTGGGACCCGGTCGCGGCGCGCATTGCATTTGATGCCGGTGTCGGCGCGCGGCTGATGCTGCGCATCGGCGGCAAGATCGGCCCCCTGTCAGGTGACCCGCTGGACCTGGAATGCCAGGTCAAGGCGCTGCAGCACGACCTCGTCATGACCGGCCTGGCTGGTGCACCGACACCGATGGGTGACTGCGCGCTGGTTGAAACGCAGGGCATCGAGATCGTGCTCGTCACGCTGCGCAACCAGGCCATGGACACCGATGTCTTCACGCAACTCGGTTGTGATCTGGCATCCTGCAAGATCATCGTGGTCAAGTCGGCACAGCACTTCCATGCCTCCTTCTCCAAAGTTGCCAATAAAGTAATTTACGTCGGTGCCCCGGGTGCCGCCACGCCCCATACCGCAAGCTTGCCCTACACCCGGATCCGTCGCCCCATCTGGCCACTCGACGACATCGCCCAGGCCAACCTGATCTGAGCTCACCATGACCCTCTTCACAGCCTTCCAACTGCCAATCCGTCTGGCATTGACGGTCAGCCTGCTGCTGGCTGCGGCCACACCCGCACTGGCCCAGACCAAGACGCTGCGTTTTGTCGCCCATGCCGACGTCAAGATCCTGGACCCGACTTTCACCACCGCTTACATCACGCGCAACTTCGGCTACATGGTGTACGACACGCTGTTCGCGCAGGACGCCAAGGGCCAGCCCAAACCACAGATGGTCGAAAAATACACGACATCCAAAGACGGCCGGCAATGGACCTTCACACTGCGTCCAGGCCTCCAATTTTCTGACGGAAGCGCCGTCACCGCAGCCGACGCCGTAGCCTCCATCCAACGCTGGAGCACACGTGACTCCTTTGGTCCACCGCTGCGCGCTGCTGGCGCCGAGTGGCAGGTCGTGGATGCGCGCACTTTCACGCTGCAGTTGAAACAAGCCTTCGGCATGGTGCTGGAGGCGCTCGCCAAACCTTCGGGCTTTCCGGTGATGGTGATGCCGGAGCGACTCGCAAAATTGCCCACCAGTTCACCGATCAACGAAGTGATTGGTTCGGGGCCCTTCCTGTTCAAACGCGACGAGTGGGTGCCCGGCAACAAGGTCGTGTTCGTGCGCAATCCGGGCTATGTCCCACGCAACGAGCCAGCCAGCGGCCTGGCAGGCAGCAAGAAGCCTGCCTTTGACCGTGTCGAGTGGCTGTACCTGCCCGACGCCAACAGCAGTGTTGCGGCACTGCAAAAAGGCGAGGTTGATTTCGTCGAACAGGTGCCTCCCGACTACATCACGCCGCTGCGTTCAGACGCCAACGTGAAACTGCTGCCATCGAGCGCGCAGCAGGGGCAGCTGATCATGAACCACCTGTACCCGCCGTTCAACAACCCGAAAATCCGCCAGGCCGTGCTCAAGGCCGTGAGTCAGGAACGCTTCAACGCCGCCATGGGTTACCCGCTGGACATGCGCATGACCTATTGCGCCACCTACTTCATCTGCGGCAGCGCCAATGACACGCCGGCTGGCTCGGAGCCCTACCGCAATGCCGACATTGCCAAGGCCAGACAGATGCTCTCCGAGGCCGGCTACAAGGGCGAGAAAGTGGTGCTGCTGGTAGCCAGCGACATTCCCTACCTCAACGCCCTGTCCCTGATGGCGCTGCAGACCATGCGCAGCATCGGCATGAATGTGGATGGCCTCACCATGGACTGGGCTTCCATAGGCGCCCGGCGCGCCCGGCGTGATGCACCGGAAGCCGGTGGCTGGAACGCTTACACGACGGTGGCGAACGAGTTCTCCATCAACAGCCCCATCGTCAGCACCTATCTGGGCGCCGCTTGCGGCAACTCGCTGCCCGGCTGGCCCTGCGACAAGACACTGGACGAATTGCGTGTCGCGTGGATTCAGGCAACAGTACCGGCCAAGCGCCGCGAAACACTCGACGCCTTCCAGCGTCGCGCCTTTGAGACTGTGCCTTACATCAACCTGGGCCAGTACTTTCCGGCTTCGGGAGCGCGCAAGGACCTCAAGGGGGCCGACCGGATCTGGGGCGGCATTTCCAACCTCTGGGTTCTGGACAAATGAACTACCTGCTGCGCCGCCTGTTCGCTACCCTGCCGGTAATGGCAGTGGTAGCAGTGGTGGTGTTTCTGCTGATCCACCTCTCGCCCGGCGACCCGGCGGCGCTGATTGCCGGCGACCTGGCCACCACCGAAGACATTGAGAAGCTGCGCGCCGCCCTCGGGCTTGACCAGCCGCTGTGGCGCCAGTTTGCCCTGTGGCTGGGGCGCGTGCTCTCAGGCGACCTGGGCACCTCCATCTTCACCCAGGTGAGCGTCACCAAGCTGCTGGCGCAGCGACTCGAACCCACGCTGTCGATCGCCGTCCTGACCATGGCGCTCACCGTGTGCGTGGCAGTGCCGCTGGGCACGCTGGCGGCACACCGCTCCGGCACCTGGACCGACCGGCTGGTCATGGTGTTTGCGGTGCTGGCGTTCTCGGTCCCGGTGTTCCTGATTGGTTACCTGCTGATTTACACCCTGGCCATCCGTATTCCGCTGTTCCCGGTGCAGGGCTATGTGCACCTGTCCGAGGGCGTGGGCGCCTGGCTGAACAGTCTGGCACTGCCTTGCATCAATCTGGCGCTGGTCTACATCGCACTGATCACGCGCATGACGCGCGCCACCGTGATGGAAGTGCTGCAGGAGGACTACATACGCACGGCGCGCGCCAAGGGGCTG
>CAZZLB010000202.1:0-5735 GCA_964654655.1 uncultured Rhodoferax sp.
CCCTTCCCCGGTCGTTCGCCCGCCGGCCTGTCCGTGTCGTACTGATCCCGCCCCGCGGCCAGGATCGCGCGCAGCTGCTCCTGCCGCCGGGCCAGGTAGTCTGCCGTCTGCTGGGCTTCCAGGATCGTATCCAGCGCGACCGCCATTCCATCCAGCAGGCACGCGTCGAGCGCCTGGGGTATACGGCGCTGCCGTGGCTTGGACAGTTCGTCGATCGCGCGGTTCTGTTCGTTGATCGTCAGCGCTTGCAGGTTCACCTGCTCGGCCAGTTCGCGCGCGTGCGCCCGCAGGTGCACCATGTGGCGCAGGGCGTAGCCCGCCAGCCCGCCGACAACCACGCCGCCAGAAAGTACTAGTAAATCAAGCGACATACGGCCTCCGCCAGGATGATGCAAGCGATGACGATGATGGCGACCAAGGACCAGAAACACTTACGATAGTCGTCCATGTCTCCTCCGATTTGTGACAGGCGCGAAAAACGACGTATCATAAGACTATGACACGTCGTTTCCAGTTTCCGATTGCGGATCGTTCACCACCAGGGGCGATGTCGGCGCGAATGACAGGTAGAACCATTTGATCGCCCGGTCCATCAATTCCGCCTTGGTTTTGCCAGCCCCCTCCCGTACCATCTGGTTCAGCATCTTGTTGCCGATTGGCGAAATTTTTACGGCATTGGCCTTGTCTTCATCGCGATAGATATTAATTTTGCGGCCCATTACACCTCCATTTCTTTCAGCGGTTGATTAATCATCAATGACCATTATAACAACCGTCTATCAATATGTCAATGACTAATGGTAATTATCCACCGCTGGACGTATAATCAACGGTGGAGGATAAAATGAGCGATCACGAAGATTCCGAGTACAAACGTAGGCAAGCCGATTTCCACGGGCTGCTGCTGGAGTGGAAAACGGCGCAAGATGCTAAATCGCCCAGGGGGCGACTCGCAGACGCAAAAGCAGCAAGGATATTGGGGGTTCCGCAGTCAAACTACACCAACTGGCTGAACAAAGAATACATCCCGTCGGTGGCCAACGCGATCCAGTTGGAGAAAACAATACCGGGTGTGTGTGAAGTCCTTGGATATCCTGTACCTTTGACAACGACGGATATACGGTTGGCGTATATCAATAGGGGATGGGATTACGCAGATGATACGGCGAAGGAGCAAATCTACAACCATATCAGGGAATTTGTCGAGAATCGCAAAGCAACCAGTGCCGATGCCGAGAAAGTCGCGCCCAGAAGGGGACGACCTGGCAAGGTGGCAGGCGCTGACGCGCAATGATCAGATGCTGTACTACATCAACGATCACTGGGATAGTCTGCCTATCGAGATAACAGGCGAACTATACCTGGTGATGGACAGGGCGGTTGGTCGCCATCACTCGATGCGCCGGCAAATGGACGCGCCTGGCGCATCGAGTTATAAGCCAACCATACTGGCCGTCACGGAAAACGCGGAGGCTCAGGAGTAATCGGGGTCGGCTCATTTCATCCACCAGGCGGGGGGGGGAATCCGCCAGCAGGCAACGATAAATCATCAGTAGTTGATTAATCGTCGCCTGACGCTTGCGATAAGTATCATTATCAATTAACTGACGACTTTAAATTAATCAGCGGCTGTGGAATAATCCATAGCCGCTGATTAATTATTTGCCTATTGACAATTAGTTACTAGCGGTTATAATATAATCAACCGTTGATAATCTAACAGGAGGTCAGATGGCAGAAGTCGATAGAGCAAGCGTACTTTTCAGCGCCTGGTTTGACGCCGTGATGCGGTCAGCCGACCGCAAAATCTGCGCCGGACCCGAGCCGGTCTTGCTGCACAGCCATGCGCCGTGCGTGGACTGTAACCGCTGGGCCGGTGGCCATCGCCGGTGCGAGTCGTGCCAGGAATGGCGCGATTGGCAGGACCAGTGCCAGCAGGGGCGGCCATGACACCGGTCTGGATCGCCGTGATTGTCGTGTTGATCGTATTCGCGGCGCTCAGCGCCGCGGAGGTGGTGAAGTGACAGAAGTAGAGGCGTACGATCTGTATCGCAAGGCCAGCGCCGCGGAAGCGCGCGCGGTCGAAAACTGGCTGGGAGGGCGCATCGCCTATGACGTGCTGAAGGCGGTCATCCGCGACCGCGTAGAAGCATACAACCGCTGGGTCGTACTCAGCGGATTTCAGACCAAGGAGGAAAATCATGTCCGATAATCAGTTAGCAATCCGCAACAATAGCATGATCCGTACGATGGACGACGCCGAGCGCGCCGCCGCAGCAATGTCAAAGTCCGGCTATTTCCAGGACGCGAAAGACCAGGCGCAGGCCGTGGTCAAAATCCTGGCCGGGCAGGAGATGGGCTTTGGGCCCTTCGCCAGCATGACCGGGGTATACATCATCCAGGGCCGTCCATCCATCGGCGCGAACCTGATGGCCGCCGCGGTCAAGGCGTCGCGCCGGTACAACTACAGGGTGATCGAGATGTCCGATACCGCCTGCGAAATCGCGTTTTTCGAGGGCGGGCAGGAGTGCGGGCGGTCGCGCTTCACCATCGAGGATGCGCGCAAGGCGCAGACCAAGAACCTGGACAAGTTCCCACGCAACATGCTTTTTGCCCGCGCGATGAGCAACGGATGCCGGTGGTACACACCGGACGTGTTTGCAGGCGCGCCGACCTACACGCCGGAAGAATTGGGCGCGGACGTCGACCAGGACGGCAACGTAATCACCGTCACCCCGACAGTCGTCCAGCCCGCACCCGCACCCGCCGCGCCGTGGGCAGAGCCGGTGGCCACCGAAAACGACGCCGCGCCGATGACGCTGGCAACGGCGCTGGAATTCAAGACCAGGAAGGGTACCCGCTTTGGCGACATGGATGCTGACCAGCTGGCGACGCTATCCGGCTGGATTGCCAAGGCGATCCGCGATAACGGCAAGGACCCGGAACACAAAGCCGACTTGCTGGCACAGCAGGCCGCGATCGCCGTGATCGTCAAGGCGCGCACGGAACAGGACTAGGTAATCACCGCTGGCCAGCGGATTACAAGGCCCGGCCCCTCCCGGTCGAATAGCAAATCTGGCTGGCACAGATTGTAGGACATTACGAGGGGAGAGCACGCGCAAAGAATCCCCAGGTTTGGGGCCGGGCACGGAAAATAACAGAAAATATCGGAGGAAACGATGAACGAACTTTTGGATAGACTATATGATGCGAAGTGCCAAGCGGATGTATTGCGGATCAACCATGACGAACAGCAGGCAAAAATCCTGGCCGTTGTGCAGGATCAGCTTGACGCCCTGGAAGCCGAATACCTGCCGATGGCAAATACCATCAGCACCCGGATCGCGGAGTTGGAAGCTGAAGCCAAAGCACAGGCGATCAAGTCGGGCGAGTCGATCAAGGGTGCGTATCTGATGGCGGTATACGCCAAGCCGCGTGTTACGTGGGACAGCACGAAATTGGACGGCTATGCCGCGGCGCACCCGGAGATTAATGCCTTCCGCAAGGTTGGCGAACCCAGCGTCTCTTTCCGGGCGGTGAAATCATGATCAGCGAAACTGTGCTTCTCGTGCTGATCGGCATCGCGGCAATCTATACCTTCGCGCGGTGGCTGCGATGACCCCCGCGGAACTGGACGCCGCCATTGATGCCCTGCCCGCCGCGATGGGCGCCGGCCCCTTCCTGCTGCTGTGCGGGCTGGTGCCGCTGATCATCGTGTGCTTTGCCGTGATGGCCCTGGCAATGGGCGGGCCAAAGCACACAGCCAGCGGCGCAAGCCTGGGGCCGCGGGGCGTGACGGTTGATGCCGATTGGGATGGGTACACCGGGTCATTTGTTGGCCCGGAATGGATGACGACAGGAGGAAGTGATGAGTGACATCACCGTAAGCCAGCCCGACTTTGAGCGGCTGTATATCAGCCGCGCCGAATACAACGCCCTCCGCGCCGAACTGGCGCAGGCGAAGGGCGAGATTGCGCGACTACAGGGGATTGTCGATATCCGCGTAGACAGTGAATCGCAGTATTCGGGAGGCGAGTTGTTTCCAACCCTTTGGGAGTCTGCGCCTACCGAGGCGGCAAAGGAGGTGGAGGCGTGAGGAACCTAAACCGCATCACCCATTGGCATAAGCGCCGGTTGCGCCAGTGTATCGAAGGCGCGATGATCTGCAACATCGAAGGCTGCGTGAACGAGTCCGCCGGGGCAGTCGAAACGTGGTTCGACTATGAACCTATTTGCGCGGACCACATCCCCGGCGCGAGGAAGGCCGGGTACACGGTGATCGAGAAAATGCCCGCCGGGCCGGAGGTGTAACCATGTGGATCATCGTCTACAGCACAATCAACAACAAGCCGTGGGATGCTGCCGGTTGGCGCACATCTGCCGAGGTCCAAACGCTTGATAAAGCGCATGTCATATTCGATAACATTGTCGCTCTCGCGGAAACCCGCGAAAAGCACGAATGGCCGTACTTCGGCGTAATCACCCAGGTCGCCATATTCCGCATCTGCGGCGTGGATACCTTCAAACGCAAGCCGCGCTACTATGCCGACTACCGCGATAAACGCGGATGGCCCATCCAGGGAGCGGGGAACCTAATCAATGCCATGAACAGTGATGGCTCCGTAAACAGGATGCCCGCCGGGCCGGAGGTGGAGGGATGAAGCGAACCAGCCAGACATTCCACTGCTGCGAGCAGGAATTTGCCAAGCGCAAGGAATTTATCGCCCACATGACCACCGCCCACGGCCTCGATATCGTCCACAAAGATATGCACGAACTACAGATGGTGCGCTTTTGGGATGGGCCTTTCGAGTATGGCAGCACCTACGAACTGCGCTGGCCCACGGTCACGGCAACATGCGTCGAGGTCGGCAAGCGCGACAAGGACGACCCGATGCGCGGGCCGGAGGCGGAGGCGTGACCACGTTCATCGCCATCTCTCTCGGTTGGGGCGTCCAGTCCTTCACCCTCGCGGCCATGTCTGCCCTCGGCGAACTACCGCCTGTCGATGTCGCCATCCACGCCGACACCACGCATGAAAGCGTGCTGACCTATCGGTTCGCGGCGCGCTGGACGACCTGGCTTGAGCGGCACGGGGTCAAGGTGGCGACACCATATCCGGGCCGCATCGACCCCGTGAATAATGGGTACGGTTGGCCCGATGCGCCATTTTATAGCGACCCCGAAGGTCAGATCAAGCGCCAGTGTACCAGCCAGTGGAAAGTCAAGCGCATACGCCGCTATGTTCAGGCCCACCGCAACGGTCAACCCGTTGAGCAGTGGCTGGGCATATCTACAGACGAATGGCAGCGGATGCGGGATTCGGATGTCAAGTACATCACGAACAAATACCCACTCATTGACCACCGCATGAGCCGCGCCGATTGTGTCAAGTGGCTGGAAGGTCACGGGTTGGAAGTCCCGCCGAAGTCGGCATGTACGTTTTGCCCGTACCACAACACTGCCGAATGGCGCAGGATCAAGGCAACCCCGGAGGATTGGGCCGAGGCCGTCCATGTAGACGAGGCGATCCGTAAAGCCAGACCGCCGTACGATCTGTTCGTTCACCCGAGCCGCAAGCCGCTGACAAGCGTTGACCTGCGAACCGAGCAGGAGAAAGGGCAGTTGAGCCTATGGGATGCCGAATGCGCGGGAATATGCGGGGTGTGACCGTGAAAGCGCATCTGTGTGCGTGCGAGACTACTTTTGGACACAATCACCCGGTGGAGCAGGGG
>CAZZLB010000203.1:0-5735 GCA_964654655.1 uncultured Rhodoferax sp.
AGCAGCGTGGGCGCGATGTCGGTCACGTGCGTGAAGCTGCGCTGTATCCGGTTTGGCTGCATCCCCGGCACGCCCGAAATGAACATCGGCGTGCGGATTCCGCCTTCACCTGAATAGAACTTGTAGCCACTCAAAGGGGCCGCTGCCGCGCTGGCCCAGCTCGGCCCCATGATGGTGTAAGCGCCCTTGTCGCCAAGCTTGTCTATGGCCTGCGTGTACTGCGTCCACAGCCAGGGTTGGGCATCGGCATAGTCGGAAGCTTCGGGTCCGTTGTCGGACAGGAACACAAACACCGTGTTTTCGAAATCGCCGCTCTGCTTCAGATGCGCGACCAGGCGTCCGACGTGGTGGTCCATCGCTTCGGCCATGGCGGCGTAGACCTCCATGCGCCGTTGCTGGTACTTTTTGTCGGTGTCACTCAGGGCGTCCCAGTTCCCGGTGCTGTACATGGTCGCCGTGGGCGTGTCTTTGGGAATCAAGCCAAGCTCGGCCGCCTTGTCGCGCCGCGATTTCCGCAGAGCAGTCCAGCCCTGCTGATAACGGCCCTTGTACTTGTCGATGAAAGAACGCGGTGCCTGCAACGGAACGTGATTCGCCTGAAAGCCGACGTAGGCAAAAAAGGGCTTGTCGGAGCCGGCACCGGAGCGCAGGTATTCGACGGTCTTGTCAACAAAAAATTCCGACGAGTAGTAAGTCGCCGGCATGACGGCTTCCTTGCCGTCTTCATACCAGTGCACCCGATCCGTATGCGGCAGATAACGCTGGTTGGGTTCCCAATTGTCGGAGCCTGTGTCACCCTGGATCAGCGAGCGATCAAAACCGCGCTGATCGGGCCGGTTGTGCGGCTCGGTGCCGACGTTCCATTTGCCGGCGATGTAGGTGCGGTAGCCACTGTCCTTGAGCAGGCTGGCGACAGTGACGACACGGGTGTTGAGCGAACCCAGGTAGCCGGGCTTACCCAGATGCGACTGCGGCATGGTCTCCGTCAGGTTACCCACGCCGTTGCGGTGGTTGTCCACACCGGTCAGCAACATCGAGCGCGTTGGTGCGCAGGAGGCCGCCACATGAAAGTTGGCAAAACGCATGCCCTGGTATGCCAGCGCATCGAGGTTGGGTGTGGCAATCTCACCGCCAAAAGCACCGACATCGCTAAAGCCCCAGTCGTCGGCCACCAGCACCACAATGTTCGGTCGCGCCCGGTCCGCTGCCAGAACAGTCAGACAACTGCTCAAGGCCATTGCACAGATGAGCGCACGCTTCTTCATGCCACAGCCTGCGCTGACACAGCGTTACGGTTTTTCAACAATTCCTCCTGTACCGCCCACTGGCGGTCCTGGCCCCAGACCACGCAATCACCCACCTTGAACGAAGGCACGCCCCACAGTCCGAGTGCAAACATCTTCTGGCGATTTTGCTCGGCAATACGGCGCCACCCATCATCCTTCAGCGCCTGCCGCGCATCTTCCCATGACAGGCCGGCACGCTCGGCGATGCGGCGCAGACCTCGGTCGCTGCCGGCATCTATTCCCTCAGCCCAGACCCCCTGCATGAATGACAGAACAAAGGCTTGACCCCTGCCTTGACGTTCGGCCAGAGGCATCAGCGCCAGGCCGCGCTCGGTCGGGCGTCCCACCGGATCGTTCAAGCGGCCAAAGGGGATGCCCCGGACGAAGGCCTCGCGCGCTGCGTCCTGGCTGATGTAGCTGCGCTTCTCGCGTGGCACCGGCAAACCGCGCATCACCATCGGCAACACATAGCGAAGTCGAACTTCGGCACCGGTCAGACGCCCGAGATCGAAGACGCGCTGCGCCACGATCGCCGAATACGGACTGCGCAGGGAGAAGAAGAAATCAATGGGCGGCGGATCGGTCAAGGACACCGGCGTGGACAGATCGGCATCGGGAGCAAACATCAGGCCAGCGACGCCCTGGCGCGCCAGACCCAGTGCTTGCAGACGCTGCTCCAGATGGTGCAGGCGGTCAATTCCCCAGTACCACTCGCCGGCGTAATAAAAAGTGGCACCCAGATAGTGGCCCAGACGCTTTCGCAAAGCATTGGCCTGCTCCAGATGGGCTGCGACGGAGTTGCTTGGCACAGCGCTTGCCGCAGCGTCAGGTGGTGTCGCACCGCGCCAGAGCGCAAGCGACAACGATCCCGCGCGCTGCGCAAAATCACCCGCTTCGATGGCTGCCAGCAATTGCGCTGCAGCGCGTGCGCAGGCCGGTGCGGTCGGTTGCGCTCCAGTGTCTTCAAATTCCAGACCCCAGTGCCGCCCCAGCAGCTGCGCATCACGCCGGCTGTAGGCAATCAGTTTGGCGCGCTCGGGCGCAGCATTGTCGCTCGGCGCACCCACCAGATGCGGCAGCAACTCGATGTCGTAGCGCGCCAGCAGACGCGGCAGAATCGACGCCGCCAACGCACTGTAGGGGTCATCGACCTGATGGAAGTAATGCAGCAGATGCGGCCTGGAACGGCGCGCCCGCGCGCGCTCAGCGCGCTCACGCTGGCGCAGCAGACGTTCCCGGGAAAGCAGGCGCTGACTGATGACGGGCATCAGCCAGCTCTTGATCGACATCGATCAAATCCGGGCCTTACCAGGCCTTCACAAAACGCAGGGACAGGGACCTCACCACCAGCGCGTTGCGGGCGCCGAAGTTGTCGCTGTACTGCAGGTTGAAGCCTGCGTCCTTGCCCGGAATCTTGTACGACAGGAAGGGACCTATGCCGTAGGTGTGATAGCGATTGCCATCGGCCGGGGCTCCGGTGCCGCTGTCGTCCGTCACCTGCTGCGTCACCAGCAGATTGGTTCCGAACGCCCAGTTGCCCGTGACCTTCATCGCGGCCACCTCACCGTAGAGGAAGTTGCCGCTGCGGTAATCGGTCTCGGTGTTGGTGCTATTGATGCCATAGGACAGGCGACCGGCCACCGTGACGCCAGAATCCCAGGCCGACGCACCGTGGTCCGGGTTGAGTGAATAGGTCAGTGCAATGCCGGGGCGCAAGGTGTAGAAGCTGCCAAAGCCGGGATTCGGGCCGCGCGTCTTGTCATAGACGCCGGTCGGCAGGAACAGCGAGACCCCGGCCGCGATTTTCAGGCGATCCTGGTGCTTGACCCAGGCCATGGACAGTTCGGTATCGCCAAAGCCCGACACCTCGGCGTTGTGACTGGCCGCCACGGCAGCGACACCGGCCTGCACCTGGGCGTTGGCCGCCGTCCCGATCGCAGCAATGGCGCCGCGCAGCGCCGCTGGCAAGGCCGCTGGCGGTGTCGGCGTGACGGTACCGGCGGGTTGTACCGCAATGAAAGTGCGGCTCTGGCGGATCAGCGGAACGTTGATGGCAAAGGCGATGTGCCCCTCGCCGTACAGACCCTCGGTGAGGTAGCCGCCGACCAGGTTCACCTGGGTCTGCTTCTGATCAAAGTCGATGGTGCCGGCCGGCACGCTCAGTGAAAACGTTCCATTGGCCACCGCACCACCAGTGGGCGTACCGGTTGGCAATGGCACCGTTTTTGCCGAGAGCGAAATATTGTCGCCATTGGCGTCGGTCACCTTGTAGATGTTGGCGTAAGACACGCTGGCGGTACCGAACAGGCCGGGATTGTCGGCAGGTGCCGCAATCTCGCCACCAAAGGCACCCACCGGAGACTGGCGCAGTTTGGAACCTTCACCCGCGCTGGCGTTCAGGCCAGTGATCAGCAGTGCGACACAGGCAGCGACTGGCGCAATGCGGGCAACGGCTTGTTTACGGGATGGCGTGTTTTTCATGTAGCATCTCCAAATTGGTTCCGTACACACATGTACGGAAAGTCAATATAGCACCCACAAGTTACCCTGTATGTCAGGGTTTTCGCTAGGGCGAGGTCGGGTCGGATGCTTGAGGAAACTGGGGAGAATGCGGGACCATGCTGGAACAATCGGGAACTCCATGAAGGCGGCGCCAAAACCCAGGAAGCGCCCGGATGTCGCTCGACTGACGCGCGACGACTGGCTCGACGCTGCGTTCAAGGCCGTGGTGGAAGGCGGCTTTGACAAGGCGCGCGTGTTGTTGCTGGCCAACGCGCTAGGGGTGACGCGTGGCAGCTTCTACTGGCATTTCACGGACCACGCCGATCTGATCGCGGCGTTGCTGGCGCGCTGGCAGGAGCGCGAAATTGAACTCGACCGTGCCCTGCAGTCCGAGTCCATGATGGATCCGCAGGCCGACCTGGAACGTCTGCTGGAGGCCGCACTGTCCCACGCCGGTGCCAATCTGGAAAACATGCGCTTTGAACTCGCCCTGCGCGGTCTGGGCCGACGCGACCCGGGTGTGGCGCAAATGCTGCTCGAAGTCGATCAGATGCGCTTTGACCTGTTCCAGCAGAAGTTCCTGCGCCTGACCCAGGACAGCAAAGTGGCGGGCGAGCTGGCAGCTCTTTTCTACCTGGCCATTGTGGGCAGCAACCAGGCGCTGAGCCGGCCGTCGAGCCCACCGCAGGCCAAGGACTATCTCAAAGGTTTGATCGTCAATTACCTGATCAAGCGGCAGTTGCCGGCTGGCTCAGGTGGCTCCTAGCGTTCCAGAATCGCCACCACGCCCTGACCGCCAGCGGCGCAAATAGAGATCAGACCACGGCCCGATCCTTTTTGCGCCAGCAGCTTGGCCAGCGTCGCAAGCAGCCGTCCACCGGTGGCGGCAAAGGGATGCCCCGCAGCCAGCGAACTGCCGTTGACGTTGAGCTTTTCCGGCGCGATGGCGCCAAGCGCACGTGGCAGCCCCAAGCGCTCCTGACAGTACTTTGAATCTTCCCAGGCCTTGAGCGTGCACAACACCTGCGCCGCAAAAGCTTCGTGAATTTCGTAGAAATCGAAGTCCTGCAACTTCAGCTTGGCGCGCGCCAGCATGCGCGGCACAGCGTAGGCGGGCGCCATCAGCAGGCCTTCCTTCTTGTCAAAAAAATCCACTGCCGCCACTTCGCTGAAAGTCAGCCAGGCCAGCACCGGCAACTGACGCGCACGGGCCCAGTCTTCGCTGGCCAGCAGCACGGCTGAGGCGCCATCGGTCAGTGAGGTCGAGTTGCCGGCGGTCAGAGTGCCCTGCTCGGGCGCCACCTTCTTGTCGAACGCTGGTTTGAGGGAACGCAGCCTTTCTATCGTCAGATCAGCGCGCAAGTTGTTGTCGCGACTGACGCCCTTGAAGCTCGTCATCAGATCCACAAAGAAGCCACTGTCGTAGGCCTTGGCCAGATTGAGGTGACTTCTGAGAGCCAGCTCATCCTGCTCCTCGCGCCGAACACCCCATTCACGCGCCATCAATTCCGCATGCTCGCCCATCGACAGCCCGGTGCGCGGCTCGCCATTTCTTGGCAACGCCGGGCTGAACAACATGCCGGGACGCATCCGGGAGAGCACCGACAGGCGCCGCATCGCCGTCTTGGCACGACTGGCATCAAGCAGGATGCGACGCATTTTTTCATTCAGGCCAATCGGCGCATCCGAGGTCGTGTCCACGCCACCAGCGATGCCGCACTCGATCTGGCCCAGCGCAATCTTGTTGGCAACGACGATGGCCGCTTCGAGTCCGGTGCCGCAAGCCTGCTGCAAATCAAAGGCCGGCGTTTCCCTTGCCAGGGTGGTGGACAGGACACACTCGCGCACCAGATTGAAGTCGCGCGAATGCTTCATCACAGCCCCACCAACCACATCGCCCAGGCGTTCGCCGTGGAGCTGATACCGGTCCACCAAGCCCTGCAGCGC
>CAZZLB010000204.1:0-5721 GCA_964654655.1 uncultured Rhodoferax sp.
TGTCAGCGCTGGGCTGCAACGCTTACCAGGGATATTTGTTCAGCAGGCCCTTGCCGATCGACCAGTTTGAGGCGTTTGCCCGGGGAGCTTGAGTGCTTGATTTCATTGGTAGGAAGTGGGAGATTCGAACTCCCGACCAACGGATTAAAAGTCCGCTGCTCTACCGACTGAGCTAACTTCCCGAACCGTCTTTCCTGTGACGTTCCACACCTCAGGAAAGCGTCGAATTGTAGCTGTCTTTTCCTGCTTTCCCGCTGGCGCTGGCAATTCGATCCAGAATCCAGCCCGCCGCACACTGACCAAAGGTGGCGGTGACACTGACCACCGAGCCGTAACCATGGCAATTGAGCGTTCCATCGCCCGCCACCTCGCATGAAGCATCGGGTTGCTGGACACTTTCCCGGCTGAAAACACAGGCAATACCGATCTTTTTGCCAGCCGCCGGCGCGCCATGTTCCTTGCGCAAGCGGTAGCGCAGTTGCGCAAGCAAGGGATCGTGCGTGCTTTGGGACAAGTCGGCGATGTCCACCAGATGCGCGTGCCGTTTGCCGCCAGCCGCACCGACAGAAAGGAAATGACTTGCGCTGCCGCGTGCCCAGGCCGCCATCGCCGTCTTGGCACGGACCTGATCGCAGGCATCGATCACCGCAGTGACGCCCGCCGGCAGCAGCGCGGGCCAATTGCCGGGCTCGACAAATTCCTCGACGCAGTTGACCTCGCAATCCGGGTTGAACGAGTGGATCCGGTCGCGCATCGCCAGCACTTTGGCTTGCCCCACGGTGTCAAGAGCCGCCTGGATCTGCCGATTGATATTGGACTCGGACACATGGTCCAGATCGATCAGCGTCAGGCGTGCAACGCCGCTGCGTGCCAGCGCCTCGGCAGCCCAGGAACCTACGCCGCCAATGCCGATCACGGCCACATGGGCATGGGCAATCCGCTCGGCCCCAGTGACGCCGTACAGGCGCGCCAGAGCCGCAAAACGTCTATCGGTCGGCGGGTTGGCTTGCACGCTACTTGAGGCGTGTCAGTCTGTCCTTTGCCGCGACCGCAGCCTCAGACTGTGGGTAAGCCTTGATCAGGTCTTCCAGTGACTTGCGTGCAGCACGTGTGTCCTTGAGCTCGATCTGGCAATTGGCGATCGACAGAACTGCTTCCGGGCTTCGCAGATGATCAGGTTCTCTGGCCACCAGTGCCCGAAAGTTGATCATCGCCTCCTTGTAGTCACGTGTGGCGTACTGCGCGTTGCCCAGCCAGAACAGGGCTGCCGGCCCATAACCGCCCTGGGCATAGCGTCTCAGGAAATCAACAAAAGCCGGTTGGGCTGCGGCGAAATCACCTTTGCGAAAAACCGCCAGCGCCGCTTCAAAATCACGCTTTTCGGCAGGCTCGGCCATGAACTCCCTGCCATCGAGCGAAACCTTGACCGGCTCAAACTGGCGCAACCTGTCGTTCACACCCTGTGTGATGTCTTTCTGTTTGCGCTGCAACTCGGCCAGATCACGCGCCAGTTGCTCATTCATTCCTCGAAGCGTTGCCGTTTCGGCGCGCAGTGTTTCAATCTGGCCTTGCAGTTCGAGCAAACTGCGGCGCAGCGCCGCGTTTTCCTCACCCAGTTCCCGGGCACGACTGCTTCCTTGCTCGGCCATCGTTCGAACGGCATCGACACGCTGGCGCAAGTCAAGTATGGCCTTGCGCGCCTCTTCGTCGTCAAACAGTCCGGCGCCAGCCGTCGCTGTCCAGCAACACAGCAGGAGCAGGCTGGCAGTGCGGCCCCGCAAGGTCATTGCACCCATGGCTGGTGGCCTAGCGGTAGCTGATTTCAACGCGACGGTTCTTCGCCCACGCAGCTTCTTCATTGCCTGGTACAGCCGGCTTTTCCTTGCCAAAACTTACCGCCTCGAGCTGATTGTCAGGAGCACCAAGCAAGCCCAGCGCAGAGCGTACCGCCTCAGCGCGTTTCTGTCCAAGCGCCAGGTTGTACTCACGGCCGCCGCGTTCGTCCGTGTGACCCTCCAGAACTACTTTGCGTGTCTTGTCAGCCTTGATAAAACGTGCGTGGGTTTCCACCAGTGTCTGAAACTCGGGCTTGATCACAAAGCTGTCCAGATCAAAATAAACGATTCTCGGACCAGCCGGCACCGCGCCCTGCGAACCAGACTTTTCGATAGCGACCGGAGTGACTCCCCTCGGTTCAACTGCACTGCCGGTACCGTTGCCGGTTTCTGTTGAGACCGGCGTTCCAGACTTGTCCTCTACCGGTACGTTATCGAGTTTTACCGAAGAGCCACAAGCCGCCAGCAGCGCCGTCGCAAAAAAGACCAACAACCATCGTTTCATGTATTACCCCTTGTCATGCAAATCATTTCTGAAACGGACCCCAATCCGGTTCCCTGATATTTCCGTTTTGCCCTGTCAATCTGGCCTTGATTTTACCGTCCAGCGTTGTTGTCATGAGCACTTCGCGCCCCTGCTGCTGGGTGGCATAAACAATCAGGCGGCTGTTGGGCGCGAAGCTCGGGCTCTCGTCCGCGGTGGTATCGGTCAACGCGTTCACCATGCCGCTGCCGAGATCCATCACATGCAGTTTGAATACGCCGCTGACCCGCGAAATATAGGCCAGCCAGCGACCATCGGGACTGATGGCCGGTGAAATGTTGTAACTTCCCGTAAACGTCACACGTTCAGCGCTTCCACCGAGCGCCGGCATGCGATAGATCTGGGGTGCACCACCACGGTCGCTGACAAAGTAGATGTGCTTCCCATCCGGGCTGTAGGCTGGCTCGGTATCGATGCTGCTCGATTCAGCGAGCCGCCGCGGCTCACCACCGCTCGCCGCGATGGCGTACAACTGGGAGCCACCGCCGCGACTCAGCGTCACCGCCAGCGTACTGCCGTCAGGCGACCAGGCCGGAGCGCTGTTGGAACCCTTGAAGTTGGCGATCAGACGCCGCTTGCCACTGCCCACGTCATGGGTGTACACGACCGGTTTGCGCGACTCAAACGAAACGTAGGCCAGCTGACTGCCATTGGGTGACCAGGCGGGCGAAATAATCGGTTCCGGACTAGACAGGGCAGACTGGGCGTTTTCGCCATCGGCATCGGCCACCCACAACTGGTAACGCTGGGGCAGCTTCGTGACATAAGCGATGCGTGTTGAAAAAGCGCCTTTGTCACCGGTCAACTTTTCGTAAACAAAGTCGGCAATCCGGTGTGCAGCCAGACGCAGGTCGACGGTTGTTACAGCGTAACTCTGACCCCCCAGGTCTTGCGCCCGGACGACATCCCACAAGCGGAACCTGACGTCATAACGACCGTCCACCAGACGTGTCACACTGCCCAGCACCAAAGAATCCGAACCTTTTTGTCGCCACATCGGCGCATCCGGCCGGCTCAGTTCATCCAAAGCAGCACCGCTTGCCTCGACCGCACGAAACTGCCCGCTGCGTTCAAGATCTGCCTGCACGATGGACGCGATTTTTTGCGGCGAATTGTCTTCACCGCGAAAGGTGGACACAGCAATGGGCAACTGGTTGAGCCCAATACCTGCAACATCGACACGAAATTGTGCCTGCGCCGGACCAGCGATGATCAGCGTGACCCCGAGCGACAGGCTGCAAAGCGCATCAAACAGGCGGTGGATTGGGGGAAAGGTCATTTTTTTGATTCAAACAATACAAGGCGAAGTATTTTCCAAAAGCGGCCTGTGCCTGCATGGCACACACCGCAAAACCCATGGCGCCATCAAGAAAGCCCAGGCGAAAAACATAGCTGCGCAGGAATGCTACCACCCCGGCCAAAGCTGCCCGCAGCATGGAGCATTTTTGGCCACGCGCAAAGCGCTGCTCGGCCCAAGCCTGGCTGTACTGCTCAAGCTTGCGCCAGTAGTGCGCTGGCGTCGGATAACTGAAGTGCAGCAGCGGCGCAGTCAAGCGGCCTGGCGCACCTGTGCGCAGCAAGACACGCTCATGGACCAGATCATCACTGAAACGCGCCTGGTCGCGCTTGAACAGGCGCAGCACATGGTCCGGCGTCCAGCCGCAATGGCGTATCCAGCGGCCGCAAAATTGCGTCAATCGGGGAATTTCGTAGGCACTGGCAAGGCCACTCAGCATCGCGCTGCGGATCTGCTGCGCCAACTCGGGCGAAACTCGCTCATCGGCATCAAGTGACAGCACCCACGGATAACGCGCCAGATTGAGTGCACGGTTTTTCTGCTTGCCAAATCCTTCCCACTGCGACGAAACATGAACGCTGGCGCCCATGGCACGCGCAACCCCGGCCGTGCCATCGGTGCTTGCCCCGTCCAGTACGATCACCTCGTCAGCAAAAGATACCGTCTGGAGACAAGCCTGTATGTTGGCAGCCTCATTGAAGGTGATGATGATGACACTGAGTTGATTCAAGTGGAGGTTTTGAGTATTCGTGGCCAGCACAGAGCATAGCCGAACCGGACCGGCGTGGCGCTCACCGGGGCAGCGTTGATAATAGGCGGCCCTGGCATATCCCAATGACTCTACAGCAAAGCTCTTTCATGCCCCGGTCGTTTTCCAGCATTCGCCTCTACCTGATCTGTTTTGCCGCAGTCTCGTTGGCATTGCCGATTGCCATTGTCAGTCTGGCCAAGTTGCTGGCGCTGTTGGGCGCACTGATTGTTCTGCTGCAGGGTTGTTGGCGCCGGGATGAGCCCGCTGCACTTGCGCCTTCTGCCGTCACACCCTTGATTTTGCTGGCCTTGCTGCTGCTGGTTGTGAGTGCTTTGTGGAGCACCGGCTCAGGCGACGACATTCTGACCGCACTTGCCAAACACGCTCGTTTGATCCTGATGCCCGTCATTCTCATTCTGGCTCGCTCACGGCGCGATGCCCTGATCGCTTTGGGATTTTTTGCTGGCGGTCAGATCTTTCTGCTTGGCAGCACCTGGCTGCTGTATGCCGGTGTCACGCTGCCCTGGGTCATGTCAAAGGAGGCGGGAGTTTGCGACACCTGCTCGTTCGCCGTATTCTCCAGTTACCTTGATCAGTCGATCATGAGCGCTGTGCTCGGCGCCGTCTGCTGGCACCTGCGCAGCCTGGCGCCGACACGCTATCGGTCAGCACTCGCGCTGCTCATTGTCGGCCTGTCCCTGGCCTGCGTCTTTTTCATTTTTCAGGGGCGCACCGGACATCTGGTAGCCATCGCGCTGGTGCTGTTGGCCACCGTATGGGAGTTTCCTCGGCGCCTTCACCTGCGAGTCATGCTCGTTGGCCTGCTGGTTATGGTAGTGGTCGCTGCCGGTTCAAGCAGAATGGGGGAGCGCTTCAGGGAGGTGAGCATCAGCATGCACGCCTTCAACCCGACCAGCGAACGCACATCTTCACCGGGGACGCGACTGGACCTCTGGCATCGCTCGCTGCAGTCACTCGCAGAGAACCCCTGGGACGGCACAGGGGTGGGTAGCTGGAATCGTGAATTCAGGCGGCAGGAAGTCATCCATGCCAAAGAAACACCCATCAACGAAGCCAGCAAGCAGCACCATAATCCGCACCAGGAATATCTGCTCTGGGGCGTGGAGCTGGGTCTGCCAGGCATCTTGTTGTTGTGTGCGTTGTTTGCGGCCGTGTACCATGACGGTCAACTATTGGCTGTGCCGCAGCGCAGGGCACTGCAGTCGGTACTGCTGGCCCTGATTGTGGCTTGCCTGTTCAACTGCGCACTGCATGACGCCATGATCGGGGATTT
>CAZZLB010000205.1:0-5706 GCA_964654655.1 uncultured Rhodoferax sp.
TTACCCAGCGCATCCACTGCCAGTGCCAGCACCAGAGCTGAATCGATGCCGCCCGAGAGCCCCAGAATGACGCCGGGAAAGCCGTTCTTGCCGATGTAGTCGCGCACACCCAGCACCAGTGCGTCCCACAGGTCGGCGTCCGTCGAGCGTTCTGGCGCGACCGGCCCGGCCAGTTGCAAACCGGCGGGCGCGCGGATCACCTGCACGAAGAAATTGTCTTCGACAAAACTCGGAGCACGCGCCGCAACCGTACCATCGGCGCTCAGCGCGAACGAATGCCCTTCAAACACCACCTCATCCTGTCCGCCGACCAGATGCGCATAGACCAGTGGCAAGCCGCAGGCCTTCACCCGCTCGCGCATCATCAACTCACGCTCATTGCCCTTGCCCAAGTGAAATGGCGAAGCATTGATCACTGCCAACAACTCAGCCCCAGCCTCCCTGCTCAGGCGAGCCGGCCCTTCAAACCAGGCATCTTCGCAAATGAGCAGTCCGACCTTGACCTTGTGACCAGCCGAGCCGGCTTCAAAGACGCAAACCTCCTGACCAGGCGTGAAATAACGACGCTCATCAAAGACTTGATAGTTGGGAAGTTCGCGCTTGGCATAAGTCGCCAGCACAGCGCCTTCGCACAGCACACTGGCAGCGTTATGCCGATTCTGTACCGCCACGGAGCGGGTTCGACTGTCCCCTCCGCTGGGATGGCCGACGACCACTGCCAGGTCTTTAAACCCGGCGAGTTCACGGGCCACTGTTTTCACGGCATCATCGCAGGCGGCGATGAAAGCCGGACGCAAAAACAGGTCTTCAGCCGCGTAACCGCAGATCGACAGTTCGGGCGTCAGCACCAGACGGGCACCGTCGGCGTAAGCTGAGCGCGCCGCAGCGACGATCTTTTGTGAATTTCCGGGCAAGTCGCCAACCACCAGATTGAGTTGGGCAACGCAGATTGTGAGTGTCATGAACCGCAGCGATGAATGAATTGGAAAGCCAGTGAAGCGCAAGTCGAACGATTATGTCATCCGGGTGCTCTGTTCACCGGATCAGTTGAACGCCACGGACTGGAACGAATTGCTGCGCTTTCAGTCCGAGCCTGCCCCCTTCATGCGTCACGAATACCTGGTCGCCTTGCACAACAGCGGTAGCGCAGCGCCCAAGACCGGCTGGACACCACGATTCATCACTCTGCAGCAGGAACGCACTCTGGTGGCTGCTTGCGCCCTTTACATCAAAACGCACTCGTATGGCGAGTACGTGTTTGACCACGCCTGGGCCAGGGCCTACGCGCAGCACGGTCTGGATTACTACCCCAAAGCACTGGTGGCCGTGCCGTTTACACCGGTGCCTGGATCGCGCTTGCTTGCGCGCAGCGTGTCGGATCGATTGCTGCTGTTGCAGGCGCTGCTCGAATGGTGCAAGACTGAGCAACTGTCGTCTCTGCACCTGCTGTTTTGCAGCACAGACGATCTGCGCGCCTGCGAACAGGCAGGTCTGATGTTGCGCCACACAGTGCAATTCCATTGGACCAATGAAAACTATCGGGACTTCGATGATTTCCTGACATCCTTGTCGCAGGAGAAGCGCAAGAAGATCCGCCAGGAGCGACGCAAGGTGGCCGATGCCGGCGTGACCTTTCGCTATGCCGTTGGCGCTGCCATCACGCCGCAAGACTGGGACTTCTTCTACCGCTGCTACGAGCGCACCTACCTGGAGCACGGCAACGCGCCCTACTTGAGCCGCGAGTTTTTCCACATGATCGCCAGCGAAATGCCAGAGAAATGGCTGCTATTCATCGCACAGCGTGAAGGTCAGGACATCGCTGCCAGCCTGATTGCGATTGACCCCGGTCGCGCTGGACCGATTGCCTACGGGCGCTACTGGGGTGCCTTGCAGCGCGTTGACTGCCTGCACTTTGAAGCCTGCTACTACCAGCCACTGCAGTGGTGTATTGGGCATGGTTACCAGCGCTTTGAGGGCGGCGCACAGGGTGAACACAAGATGGCACGTGCCCTGCTTCCGGTCAAGACAACCAGCGCACACTGGCTGGCGCAGCCCGAGTTTGCCGCTGCGGTGGAGCGTTTTCTGGAGCGCGAGGATCAAGGCATTGGACAGTACCTTGACGACCTGGGTCGACGCAGCCCCTTCAAGGCAGCAACCAGGTAAAGTTAAACTGCAGCAAGACACATCCAACGCGAACCGGTAAAGCACGCAAAGGCACTTGCAAAGCATGGCCACCAAAGCAAAGAAAAAAGACGAGATAGAAAGTCATCATCCCGCACCCAACTCGTGGCTGATCGCCCTGGAATTCCGCGCCTTGTGGGAGTTGGGTGCGGTCCTGCCGGCCTGGCCAATTCTGCGCAACGCGCCTGCCGGCGACGGCCACCCGGTCATTGTCTTTCCGGGCCTGTCTGCCAGCGACGGCTCCACCCTGCCGATGCGCGGCTTTCTGGAAAGCCTGGGCCACGACATGTCGGGCTGGAACCAGGGCTACAACTTTGGCCCGCGCGCCGGTGTGCTGCAGGCTGCCAAGCAACAGGTCATAGACACCTGTCAGGTCACAGGCAAGAAAGTCAGCCTGATCGGCTGGAGCCTGGGCGGCATTTATGCCAGGGAACTGGCCAAGGAACTGCCCGACTGCGTGCGCAGCGTCATCAGCATGGGAACGCCCTTTGCCGGTTCACACCACAGCACAAATGCCTGGCGCCTCTATGAACTCACCAGCGGGCGCGACATCCACGCCGAAGTTGCCCAGTTTGATCTTCCTGCCGCGCCGCCCGTACCGACCACTTCGATTTTTTCACGTACTGATGGCATTGTTGCCTGGCCGGCCAGCATTCAGATACCCAGCCGCACCAACCCCCTCACGGAGAACCTTGAAGTCATCGCCAGCCACATCGGCCTGGGCCTCAACCCCAGCACCTGGTGGGCCGTGGCAGATCGGCTCGCACAGCCCGAAGGCCAATGGAAACCGTTTGAGCGCAAGCGTGGGCTGCACGGCATGATCTTTCCGGATCCGGCACGCTGACACCCTGTCCTGAGCCAGCAATCAGGCTTCAGGGATGCAGCCTCTTGTAGTTGGCAATGCCGTCCATGATTTCGGCGTGTGCTGACTCCGGCCCTTCCCAACCCAGAATTTTGACCCACTTGTTGACTTCCAGGTCTTTGTAATGCTCAAAGAAGTGGGCGATGGTTTTCAGGCGCACCGGACTCAGGTCTTCGGGCTTCTTCCACCGTGTGTAAAGCGACAGAATCTTGTCAATCGGCACGGCCAGCACCTTGCCGTCCATACCGGCTTCGTCTTCCATCTTCAAAATGCCAATCGCGCGGCAGGTCACGACCACGCCCGGAATCAGCGGCACAGGTGTGATCACCAGCACGTCCACCGGATCACCGTCGCCCGAAATCGTCTTGGGCACGTAGCCATAGTTGGTCGGGTAGTGCATGGCCGTGCTCATGAAACGGTCCACAAAGATGGCGCTGCTTTCCTTGTCCACCTCGTACTTGACGGGGTCGGCATTCATCGGGATCTCTATGATCACGTTGAAGGATTCAGGAACGTTCTTGCCGGGGGTGACATTGTCTAGGGACATGAGGGATCCTTGGTTGTAATGCGCATTGAGCCATATCAGGACAGACTAGGTATTAACCCTGATTTTACTGACTGCCACCTTGCCGCGTCGAGAAATTGATGATTTTCACGGTAAAGTCTTCCGGTTGGCCAATCGCCTGCATCAGGAACTTGTTGTTTGATGTTTCGCGGCGAGGAAGCAACGCAGCGGAGGTGCCGATTGCGCTGCACCCCTACTTAGCGAACCAACGACAGGAGTTTTTATATGACAGGCAACTCGGCGCTCATTCTGGCGCTCATTTGTGGCTTTATTGCCGTGGCTTACGGCTTTTGGGCCCGCGGCTGGATTCTTTCACAGGATGCCGGCAACGCGCGCATGCAGGAAATTTCGGCTGCCATTCAAACTGGTGCCGCCGCCTATCTGGCACGGCAATACAAGACCATCGCCATGGTGGGCGTGGTGTTGGCCGTGCTGATCGGCCTCTTTCTTGACCCGCTCAGCGCCGCCGGTTTCATCGTCGGCGCCTTGCTTTCGGGTGCTTGCGGCTTCATCGGCATGAACGTTTCGGTGCGCGCGAACGTACGCACTGCGCAAGCTGCTACCAAAGGTATTGGCCCGGCACTGGACGTTGCCTTCCGCGGTGGCGCCACCACCGGCATGCTGGTGGTCGGTCTTGGCCTGCTGGGTGTTACCGGCTTCTACTGGTTCCTGATTCCGGATGGCGCCGTCACGGTTGCCAAGCTCAATCCTCTGATCGGTTTTGCTTTTGGTTCTTCCCTGATTTCCATCTTTGCCCGTCTGGGCGGTGGCATATTCACCAAGGGTGCTGACGTCGGCGCTGATCTGGTCGGTAAAGTCGAAGCGGGCATCCCGGAAGATGACCCACGCAACCCGGCCGTGATTGCCGACAACGTGGGTGACAACGTGGGTGACTGCGCCGGGATGGCAGCTGACCTGTTTGAGACCTACGCCGTGACGCTGATCGCCACCATGGTGCTGGGCGCACTCATGCTCACAGGTGCCAACACCAGTGCTGTAATGTATCCGCTGGCACTGGGCGCCGTCTCCATCGTCGCCTCCATCATCGGCTGCTTCTTCGTCAAGGCATCGCCTGGAATGAAGAACGTGATGCCTGCCCTGTACAAGGGCCTGGCGGTGGCGGGTGTGCTGTCTCTGATCGCCTTCTACTTCGTGACCACAAGCCTGTTCCCGACCGCGATCACACTGACGGACGGACGCGTCGTCGGCGCCAGCAGCCTGTTTGGCGCCTGCGCCGTTGGCCTGATCCTGACTGCAGCCCTGGTCTGGATTACAGAGTACTACACCGGCACCCAGTACGCTCCGGTGCGCCATATTGCACAAGCTTCGACCACCGGACACGGCACCAACATCATTGCCGGCCTGGGGGTTTCCATGCGTTCAACCGCCTGGCCCGTGATCTTCGTTTGCCTGGCCATCTGGACCGCATACGCACTGGGTGGTCTGTACGGCATCGCCGTTGCCGCAACATCGATGCTGAGCATGGCCGGCATCGTCGTGGCACTGGACGCCTATGGTCCCATTACCGACAACGCTGGCGGCATCGCTGAAATGGCTGAAATGCCCAAGAGTGTGCGCGACATTACGGACCCACTGGATGCTGTCGGAAATACCACCAAGGCGGTGACAAAAGGTTACGCCATCGGCTCGGCAGGTCTTGCCGCGCTGGTCTTGTTTGCCGACTATACGCACAAGCTGGAAGCCTATAGCAAACACATCACGTTCGACCTGAGCAACCCGATGGTCATCATCGGCCTGTTCATTGGCGGCCTGATTCCCTACCTGTTTGGTGCCATGGCCATGGAAGCGGTCGGTCGCGCTGCCGGTTCGGTGGTGGTTGAAGTGCGCCGCCAGTTCCGTGAAATCAAGGGCATCATGGAGGGCACGGCCAAGCCCGAATACGACACAGCGGTCGACATGCTGACCACCGCTGCGATCAAGGAAATGATGATTCCGTCGCTGCTGCCTGTGGTGGTGCCGATCCTGGTCGGTCTGGTGCTTGGCCCGGCTGCCCCGGGCGGTCTCCTGGTGGGCACCATCGTTACCGGCCTGTTCGTGGCGATCTCCATGTGCACCGGCGGCGGGGCCTGGGACAATG
>CAZZLB010000206.1:0-5698 GCA_964654655.1 uncultured Rhodoferax sp.
TCGCGAGATCGAGCACCGACTGGAACAGGGTGTTGGCGATCTGCATCATCTTGCCTGCTGCCTGGTAGGCTTGCTGAAAGCGCAGCAAATTGGCGGCTTCTTCGTCCAGATTCACACCCGAGACTGACTGCAAGGACTGTTTGGCTTGCGCAATGACATTGACTTGGGCTGTTGCCGACATGTCAATTTGCCTGGCCGTATTACCGATCTGGCTCACCATCTCGCTGTAGGCACCGCCAAAAGTGGTGGTCGCCTGGCTACCCGCGATGCCGGCATTCCTGCCCAGCGTATTGGTGGTTTGCAAAGCCGCCAGGGCGACCGCATTGCGATTGTCGGTGACGCCATTGGCGTTGCGCGAGATGGTGAACGTGTCACCGTTCGATGGTGTCCCGGAAATAGAAAAGCTGATGCCGTTGAGGGTGATCGGACTGCCCGCTGAGTAAGGGATGCGAGTGCCCGCCAGATCGTTGACCACAAACTCAGTCGGCGGACCGGCCGCTGCGTCGAAAGTGAGTGTCACCGCTGAGTTCAGCGGCGGCAAGTTGGCCACGCTGGAAACACTTCCTGCCGTGATCGTGGCGTTGCCACTGTTGGTGAGCAGGGCTGCAGTGCGGATCGGCGCCGCGGCTGCAATCTCCTGCGGACTTTTCACAGCCACCTGGATGCTGCCACTGGCAAAGCGCGTCGGCTCAATGGTCCAGCTGTCGTTCACTGTGGCGCCAGACGGCAGTGTCAACGTGAGCCCATCCACAGTCACAATCCCGCTTGGTCCGGTGAATGCGATCGGCGTGACGGTTCCATCTGAATTGCGCGTCAGCTCGAAGTTCTCTTGCCCACCCGAAGTACCGGTGTACTTGAGCCCGTAACTGCTGGTCGTGAGTGCAGTGGAATCCTGCAGAGTTGCTGTAACGCTGACCAGAGGAACGGCGTTGTCGGAATTCGGCAACACGGTTGGACCGGCGACAGAAAAGAAGTCATTGCCGAGTACGCCGTTCAAATCCTGCCCAAGGCGATGCTGCGCGTTGAACGATTGCGCTACGCCCATGGCCACGCGGCCCAGCGCATTTTGAGCGCCATCCAGAGATGCGCTGCGAAAACTGAGCACCCCCCCCAAGCGTCCGCCCTGGAGTCCTGATTCGGCAAGCGGCGTGATCGCGTTGACGCTCTTGTATCCAACCGTGATGCGTTCCGGGCTATCGGCGCTGGGCGTGGCAGCGAGTTCAAACACCCGCGCACCTACAACCAGCGACTGGCCATTGCCGACGAAGATGTTGTAGTTACCTTCGTTGTCCTTGAAGACGGTGGTCTGCACTTCCTGATTGAGTGCCGCGATCAGTCCGTCGCGCTGATCGCGAAGATCGTTGGCAGGTTGCCTGGCCGCACCCTCAGCCGACGCAATACGCTGATTGAGATCGGCAACCTGTCTGGCGTAGCCGTTGATCGAGCTGACGCTTGTCGTGATTTCCGCATTGATGGCGGTGTTCATCTGCGAGATCTGCTGGTCGAAATCCTGGAAGCGCGTGGTCAGCGTGTTGGCTGCAGACAGCAGCGCCTGGCGCGACGGCACCGATTCCGGATGGGCCGCGAGGTCGCCAACGCCATTGAAGAAATTGGAGAGCGCTGGCGCCAACCCGGCGCTGGGATCGCTGAACATATTGCTGAGCTGCTTGATCTGGACGTTGTAGGCGTCGAGCTCGCTGCCCTGCGTCTGCGCCAGTGTAAGTTGGCTCGACAGAGTGTCGTTGTAAAGGCGTCGCACGGTGACGATGCTGACGCCCTGCCCAAGAAATCCGGCACCGCCGGAGCGCGGGATGCTGGCAACCTGAAGGACCTCCTGGCGGCTGTACCCCGGCGTTGACGCGTTGCTGATGTTGTGACCGGTCGTGATCAGCCCCGCCTGCGCCGCGTTCATGCCGCTGATGCCGATACCGAATACGCCCACTTAGGTACTCCTTGCGACCACGTCGCATGCCAGTATTAGCGACAGCTTGGTCAAAAGATTGATGGTTGAACAAGTCATATCTGCTGCCAATCAAGTCATCAGGGTCTGACGCAGTCTCGCACCGTTAAGGACTTTGGTCAGTTTCTCGGCGTACCGCGGATCGGTAGCGTAGCCCGCACGCTGCAACCCCTGGGCAAAGCCGGCGCCATCGCTTTGCGCGAGCACTGCCGCGTAGCGCGGGCTGTTTTTCAGCAGGCTGGCGTAGTCCTGGAATGCCTGCGCATAGGAGGCGTAGGCGCGAAACTTCTGTACCATCTTGCGCGGTGCGCCATCTACGTATTCCGTGGTGGTGACGTCAACGGTGGCGCCTTTCCAGTTGCGCCCGGCCTTGATGCCGAACAGGTTGTGGCTCGAACTGCCGTCGACGTTGCGAATTTCGCTCTTGCCCCAGGCGCTCTCCAAAGCCGCATGACCAAGCAGGAATCGAGCAGGAATTCCGGTCACGCTGGCGGCGGCCAGCGCGTGTTCCTTCATGCGGGCAAGAAAGTTCTGACTGGCCACGGGGCCACCGGCTTTGGCGTCGGCCGGCACTGGGCTGGCTGGCGGTGGTGTCACTGGCAGAGCCGACGATTCACTGGGCGCTGCCGTTTGAGTGCGCCCGAGCTGTCGCAACATCACGTCGGCCAGACCCATGCCCTTGGCCGACAGACTCTGTGCCATCTGCTGGTCCAGCATCGACGTGTACATGCGGGTCTGGTCGCTGTCGGTCATTCCGTCCTGCGGCGTGGCGTCCCGCATGCTCTTGAGCATCATTTGCAGAAAGACTGCCTCAAACTGCTGCGCCACCGCCTTGCTTGCCTGCTCGGGATTCTGCTTTGCCTGAAGTCGAAGTGTGTCCAGACCGCGCGCATCGAGTGCGAGTCCGTTGCTGACATTTCCGGTCTGTGTCATGGTCACTGTGCTCGCTGTGTCAAATGATTTCCAACTCGGCGCGCAGTGCGCCAGCAGCCTTCATGGCTTGCAATATGGCCAGAAGGTCCTGTGGCGTAGCGCCAATCGCATTGAGCGACTTCACGACATCGCCAAGGGAAACACCGGCCTTGACCATGGTCAGGCCAGTCTTGTCTGCCCGAATCTCCACCTGTGAGCGCTCCGCCACTACGGTCTGCCCCTGCGTCGAGAGCGGCGACGGCTGACTGACCAAGGGCTCACTGTTGATGACAACGGTCAGGTTTCCATGCGCCACGGCGCAGGCCTGGAGCATCACCGCCTGGTTCATGACGATCGAACCGGTGCGCGCGTTGACGATCACTTTGGCACTGGTCTGCGCCGGCGTGATTTCCAGACTCTCGACCTGGCCTATAAATGTCACTCGCTCATCGGCCGAGGCGGGTGCGCGCAAGCGGATGACACGGCCATTGACCGCGACAGCCGTCTCGGGCCCGAAGCGTTCGTTGATGGCCTCGACCACACGCCGCGCCGTACTGAAGTCGGTGCTGGTCAGTTCGATGCTGATGTGCTCGCCCTGACCCAACTCGGTCGGTACGCTGCGCTCGACTGTAGCGCCACCCGTGAGCCGTCCGACACTGAGATGATTGACCTGGACGCTGGCACCGCCGCCAGCCGAACTGGCGCCCGCCCCGCTTACCAGCACGTTGCCTTGAGCCACCGCGTAGACCTGACCGTCGCCGCCTTTGAGCGGTGTCATCAGCAGTGTGCCGCCGCGCAGACTCTTGGCGTTGCCCAGCGAAGACACCGTGACGTCAATGGTTTGACCGGGTCTGGCAAAGGCTGGTAGCGAGGCCGTTACCATCACCGCCGCCACATTCTTGAGTTGCAGGCTGGTGCCTGTGGGCAGGGTGATGCCGAGCTGTGTCAGCATGTTGATCACGCTTTGCACGGTGAACGGTGTTTGTGTGGTCTGGTCGCCACTGCCATCCAGACCCACCACCAGACCGTGCCCGATCAACTGGTTGGCGCGCACCCCTTCGATGGAGACCAGATCCTTGATGCGCTCGGCATGAACCGCACCGCAGCAGACCATCATCATCGCGAGCAGCCAGACCTTGACCGGTTTCATTTTGATTCTTTCGTTTTTGAGATGCTGCTAGAACGGGTTGAGCGAAAGCAGGGCCCGCTGGAACCAGCCCAGGGTCTGCGCTTCGTCGATGTAGCCGTTGCCACGGTACTCAACACGCATGTCAGCCACCTGGGTCGATGAGACGATGTTGCCCGCGGCAATCCGGTTCGGACTGACGACACCTGAAAAGCGCACAAACTCTGCGCCCTGGTTGATACCGATCTGCTTTTCGCCGCTGACCACCAGGTTACCGCTGGGCAGCACTTCAATCACTGTGACGCTAATGGTCCCGGTGAATGCATTGTTGCTGGCACTGTCCCCCTTGCCATTGAAGGTACTGGCGGATTTGGTACCGAGTTTCATGCCCTCCAGACCCCTGCCAGGCAAACCGACGAGTGCACTGACCGACGTGTCGTTGCCACTGGTGCGCGCAGCGGTGCTGCCGGATTTCTTGCTGGCGGCGGTCGTCTCGTTGATGTTGATCGTCAATATATCGCCAACAGCACTGGCGCGCCGGTCCTCGAACAGCGCGCGCGGAAGGTAGCCCGGCTGGCCGGCAAAGCCAGGTTGGTAAATGGTGCCGTTTGCGGGTGGCGCCACGGGCTCTGCGGCGGGTCGTGCTGTCGTGGGCTGGTGCACCATCGAAGGTGCTGGCGGCATCGTCACTGCGCAGGCTGAAAGCATCAAGCCCATCGACCCGATAGCAATCCGTTGAAGGAATTTGGATGTCATGCTCACCTCGGTCATGGTTGCAGGAATCTCTAGAGTTGTGCCAGCTTGGACAGCATCTGGTCGGACGTCGAGATGACCTTGGAGTTCATCTCATAGGCGCGCTGGGTTTGAATCATGGCGACCATTTCCTCGACCACGTTGACATTGGATGTCTCGACACTGCCGGCGGCCAGCTTGCCTAATCCGTTGGTGCCTGGTGTGTTCACACTCGCCGTGCCCGAGGATGCGGTTTCGAGATAGAGGTTCTCACCCGCACTCTGCAGACCGGTGGAGTTGACAAAGCTCGCCAGTTGCAGGGCTCCAACCTGGGTCGGCGTGACACTGCCAGGCAGCAGTGCAGACACCGTACCATCGACACCGATGGTGACGCTCAATGCACCCGCCGGAATGGTGATTTGCGGCTGTATGGGATAACCGTTGGAGGTGACGAGTGCACCCTGGCTATCGACCTGAAGCGATCCGTCGCGGGTATATCCCAGTGTTCCATCGGGTTGCAGCACCTGAAAGTAGCCGTTTCCCTGAATGGCGACATCCAGCGCATTGCCGGTTTGCTGCAGATTGCCCTGAGTAAAGATCTTGACGGTTGCCACCGGCGTCACGCCGGTGCCGATCTGGAAGCCCGATGGCAGCTGGGTCTGCTGGGAGGACTGCGCACCGGGCTGGCGTATCGTCTGGTACAGCAAATCCTCGAACACGGCGCGCGATCGCTTGAAGCCGTTGGTGCTGACATTGGCCAGGTTGTTGGCGATGATGTCGAGTTGCGTTTGCTGCGCCTCGAGGCCGGTTTTGCCTATCCATAGGGATCGAATCATGCTGTACTCCTGTTCAAGCTGCGATGTTCAGAATCTGACTGGCCTGTGCTGCATTCTTCTGTGCGTTGCTGAGCAATTGCATTTGCAGGTCAAACTGCCGCGCCAGACTGATCATGCTGATCATCTCCTCGA
>CAZZLB010000207.1:0-5687 GCA_964654655.1 uncultured Rhodoferax sp.
CCCAAAGGGCGTGTGTCCAAGGTCGTGCGCCAACGCAATCGCCTCGACCAGATCCTCGTTCAGCCCCATTGAGCGCGCCATGGAGCGCCCCAACTGCGCCACTTCCAGAGAATGGGTCAGGCGCGTACGGAAAAGGTCACCTTCGTGGTTCAAAAAAACCTGGGTCTTGTACACCAGACGCCGAAACGCCGAGCAATGCACAATGCGGTCGCGGTCGCGCTGGTACTCGGTGCGACCTAGCGCCGGTGCCTGCGCAAAACGGCGACCACGTGAAGCCGCCGGATCACAGGCGTAGGCAGCAAGCATCGATCACTTCACGCACAAGCGCCTCCGGCGCTGCGCGCACAAAGGCCCGGCCAGCGCCGTCAACCAGAACAAACCTGATTTCGCCGTCCTGCGCCTTCTTGTCAATTTGCATCAGTTCAAGGTAGCGCCCAGCGTTATCCGTGGTTGACAGGCAGGGGCCCAGCACCGGCAGTCCCGCTTTTTCGATCAGCGCTGTCGCGCGCTGAACATAGGCAGCATCGACCAGCCCAAGTCGATGCGACAACTCGATGGCCATCACCATGCCACAAGCAACCGCTTCGCCGTGCAACCACTCCCCGTAGCCCAGACCCGCCTCGATCGCGTGACCAAAGGTGTGGCCAAAATTGAGGATGGCGCGCAGGCCACCTTCACGCTCATCCTGAGCCACCACCCAGGCCTTGATCTCGCAACTGCGCCGCACTGCGTAGGCCAACGCGAGCGGCTCACGCGAGCGCAAGGCTTCGATGTTCTCTTCGATCCACCGCAAGAAGTCCAGATCGCTGATCGGTCCGTACTTGATCACTTCCGCCAATCCGGCACTCAGCTCACGCGACGACAGCGTCTTGAGCGTATCGAGATCGCACACAACTTTGAGCGGCTGATAAAACGCCCCTATCATGTTCTTGCCCAGCGGATGATTGATGCCGGTTTTGCCACCGACCGAGGAATCAACCTGAGCCAGCAAAGTGGTCGGTACCTGCACAAAGGGCACGCCCCGCATGTAACTGGCTGCGGCAAAGCCTGCCATATCGCCAACCACGCCGCCACCCAGTGCAAAAACAATGGTCTTGCGGTCACAACCGTTTTTCAGCAGCGCGTCAAAAATCAGGTTCAAGGTCTGCCAGGTTTTATATTCTTCTCCATCCGGCAGAACCACCGAATGAATGGCGGCATATTTCAGGCTCAAAGCCTGTTCCAGACGTTTGGCATACAGTGGTGCCACAGTGCTGTTGCTGACAATCAGAACATGGCTGGCAGCAGGCAGTTCTGCATAACTGCGCGGGTCGTCAAACAGCGAACTGCCGATGGCGATGTCATAGCTGCGCTCCTGCAATTCGATCGAAACTGTCTGGCTGTTCATACCTGCGAGTTTAGAGGCAGCACACCGGCCAGTTCAAGTTGCATGACTATCATGCTGACCAGCGTCGCTACAGACGGACGTCCGGTTTCAACAACAAAGTGCGCTGTTTCCCGGTACAGGGGATCACGCAGCGCATGCAGATCACGCAGCCGATTCAGGGGGTCGCTTACCTGCAACAAAGGCCGATTCACGTCATGACGCAAACGTCTGAACAACTCATCGGGAGAAGAATTGAGGTAGACCACCTGACAGTGCTGACGCAAGCGCATACGATTGGCCTGCCGCAGTATGACGCCTCCACCCGTTGACAACACACCTGATTGAGTCTCTGTCAGTTCGTGGACAACTGACTCCTCTACATCGCGAAAGCGCTCCTCCCCTTCGCGCTCAAAGTACTCGCGAATCGAACACCCCAACTGCTGTTCGATCACATGATCCGAGTCAGCAAATGGAAGTTGCAGTCGCCTGGCAAGTTGGCGCCCGACAGTTGATTTTCCGGACCCAGGCAGGCCAATGAGAGATATCAATGGTCAAATACCCATCTCATGCCAGTTCAGGGGGTCGCGAAGGCATAGGTCTTGGTTCCGGCAGGGGTAGTTACCGTGATGGCGACCTGGTCTCCGCTGGCGCATTGCTTCAAACTCAGGGTCAGCGTCAACGGATCAAGCGAGTCCGGTACTGCAGAGTGTGACTGGCTCACCAGGGAGCATGTTCCATAGATCGGGAACGCCGCGCCATCCGTTGGCAGCTTCGGTGTATTGTCCGTCGCCGCCACAGCAATGGTGCTCCCGGTCGGGACACTTCTTCCATTCAAATCCTGAATCGATACGGTCAGTCCAGTTGCCACGAATCCATTGTTCCACTGCGGGTCGGCGGCGCGCGTCCACACCGGGTTGTTGATGACAAGGTCGTCAGTCGAGAAAACAATTACCACCTGTCCACGAACATCAGCTGCACCCCATACACCATCGCCCTGACTCGGAAGTGGCGTCACACCGCCCGGCTCGGTGGCGCGCGGCACGGCAAATTCGCCTGGTTGATGTACATACATCGTTCCATCCCAACTCCTGATCGTCGATACCGAGCCATCCAGGTTGAGCTTGAATGACCCTGCCACCACAGTCCGCGTCGCAAAGTCATCCCGATAGGCGGTCCCAAGATCGGTAAACGACTCGCCCGTATCGTAAGCATTACTGAAATTTGCGTCGGTGAAGTCTTCTTCACCTGCAGCATAGGCCAATATCGAAACATACCCGCCGCGCGCAGGATTTCTGGGATTTTGTGTGCGTATGGTGACTGTGCATTGGGAGTTTCCGGGCACCGCTCCGGTAACGCAGGTGGGCGGGATCATCACGCCTGCTTCAGATACAAAGTTGACCGCAGTGCCGTCGGGAACCGGATTGCCCTGCCGGTCAGCCAGCGACATGGTGATCGTCGTCGTTTCACCATCGTAATTGAAGCCGCGAATGGCATGCTTGGCCGGAACCAGGCTTACCCTCGACTGCGCCGGGCGCCCTGAAGCAATCACCACCACTGATGAGTCCGTTTGAATCGATAGATTCGACAGCAGGGCTGCATTCACAAGAACATTGGTTGGTACCGAGCCAGAGAACACCGGCACGGATATCTTGCCCAGCGAATCCGTTGTCAGTGTTATGGGCGCGATATTCCCCACCGTACCAAACGTGGCCTTCGGGGCACCGCCGTTCAAGGTCTTGAGGGAAACCAGTACGTCCTGACCGGGCAAGGCCTCGCCGCGAGCGTTGGACAGCAGGAACTGAACCATGGCCTGGGTCGAACCACCCGAATTTGCCAGGTAAATTCGTGATTTACTTGCATCGGTTGGCACAACAAAACTCAAATTGGTCGCTGGCGCCGCCAATACATTGATAGATTTGCTTACCGTACTGGCACCTACAGCACTCACAGAGATATCGACCGTTTTGCCGCCACAACCAAGTGTGCTCACTACCGTTCCGGCAACGTCGGTTGCCGTAAAACTGGCAGTCGCCACCCCACTGGTGTTAGTCGGAGCAGTCGCAGGTGACAATTGCCCGCAACTGGAGGAGAAGCTGACCTGCACCGAGGGCGCGACACTCGTTCCCAGCATAGCGCGTACCGAAATCTGTCGGGTACCGTAGGCCGCCAGGCTTGGCGCTCCCACATCAAAGGTGTCGAGTGCCAATGTTGCGGCCCCAACCACCGCGCCGACCGAATAATCGACCGCGCCGGTCACAACCGTGGCAAGCGATGCGCCTGATGAATTCGAGCCCGAAATCGAAGCAGTACCTGCCAGTGTCCCAGCACCGCCAACGGTGGCCGAGGCCCTTGTGACCTTGATGGTCGCAACGCCAAAGGAGTCAGTTAGTTGGGAACTCCCTTCCGGGAAAGTAACCTTGGTCAAGTCGCCAGTGATGTCAACCCGCTTTTGCGACACCGGCGTTCCATCAGAGAACTTGACAACTGCCTTCAATGTCGTCAGACCGGATGACCCAATCGTATTCGTAACGGAGTTGGTGGCATCGCGCAACTCAAGTTGCAGCAAAGGCGGGTCGATCCGGACTTGCGATGCCGATGCGGAAGACTGCGCATACGAGTCCGTCGCCTTGAATGTCAGCGTCAGTGTCGCGGCGCCGAACTCGAAAAGGTTTGCCCGCGCAACTTTGATCCGGGCAATCCCGCTGGCATCGGTGGCAGCGCTGGTTCCGTTGGGAAAAACCAGCAGGCCCGAGCCTGACGTCGCCTCCAGCGACACAAGTTGATTGGCCACAGGCTTGCCGTCTTTTGTCGTCAACAAACCGACGATTTCAGTTGCACTGGCAGCGCCGACCGATGAAACGACAACACCCGTGGTCACGTCTTTCAGTTGCGCGGCCAACAAGGTCTCCAGCGGCGTCGCTGTTGCCGCAACACACACCCCATTTTGCAGAACCTTCGGTGCCACACATGTCACCGTGCCGCCACTTGAGGTCCCTGGGTTACCACCGCCCCCACCGCAGGCCGAAAGTACGCCAAGGAGCAACAAGGCACAACTGTATTTCATTAAATTCATAACGGTTTCCTGCGATTTCTGTCAGATCAGCGAGCGCCGTTCTTGTCCGAAATAATTCTGGGTGTCACAAAGACCAGGAGTTCCCTTTTCGAACTATTACGAAGCTTTGACTTGAACAAATTACCCAGCCACGGCACATCTGCCAACACCGGCACACCGGTCTGATTGCTTGAATCCTCAAGCTCAAACACGCCGCCAATCAGGACCGTCCCACCGTTCTCCACCAGAACCTGGGTCGTTACGTTCTTCACCTCCAGTACGGGTCCGGCATTGGAAGTGAAGGAAGTATTGATGGCATCCTTGTTGACGTCCAGGTCCATGATGATCGAGCCTTCAGGCGTGATTTGCGGAGTCACCTCCAGCCTGAGCGCGGCGTCCTTGAACGCTGTCGTACAGGTCTGCGTTCCGCCTGTACCGGTGCAGGATTGGTAAGGGACCTGCTGACCCTGCTTGATGAACGCCTTTTTTCCATCGGAAGTCACCACTCTCGGACTGGACACAATCTTGCCTTTGTTGTCGGCCTCCAATGCAGAGATTTCCAGATTCAAGAAGCGATTGGCCAGATTACTGAATATCGATAACGCGAAGCTCGGTACGGGATTGGTCCCCAAATTTGCCGCACTGGGTGCCGTCGCTGGCAAGGTCACAAAGCTGCCGGTGGTATTGACGATCCCTCCACCACCACTACTGGCAACTGCATCCTGATAGCTTGTTCCAAATGCAATCCGGTTACTGCCACTATCCGACAGTGCATAGCCGCCATCACCGCCCTTGTTGGCTCGCTGGTCCGTCGCACCAAACTTCACACCCAGGGACTTTCCGAAGGCTTCATCGGCGGTGACAATGCGCACTTCGATCATCACCTGGCGCACCGCCACATCAAGCTTTTGCAACAATTGCAACACCTGCTCCAACCGTGACGGCACATCCGTCACAAACAACTGGTTGGTGCGCGGATCGGCGGTCGCACTACCGCGCGCGCTGAGGGTTCGCCCTGCACTTTTTTCACCGCCACCGGCACCAGTGAGTTGTCTCGCAATGTCCTCTGCCTTGGCGTAGTTCATCTGGAACGACTGCGTACGAACCGGCTCCAGATTCAGGACCGCCGCCTTCGATTCAAGCTCGAGTTTCTCCTTGGCGATGATTTCATCTTTTGGCGCTATCCAGATAACGTTGGCTGTCTTGCGCATGCCCAGTCCCTTGGCCTGCAAGATAATATCGAGCGCCTGATCCCACGGCACATCCTGC
>CAZZLB010000208.1:0-5675 GCA_964654655.1 uncultured Rhodoferax sp.
CGAACGGTCATCCGGGTTATGGTGGGGATCTGACTTTCTGGGCTGGCACAGCAGGTGGAACCACCAACACTTCTGGTGCATTGGGTGGTTCTGTGTATATGTTGGCTGGTGCTGGTACTTATAACAGTGGTCTTTTGTTCCGGTATATATCTCCCGGTGGAGATGTGGTTATTGCTGCTGGCACAGGTTCTGTCTGTGGAGACATATACCTTGGTAGCCAAGACTCAACTCGGCGAGTTCATGTTCTCCATACAACAAAAACAACAGCCAGTGTCGGCACAGATGTTTGTTTCGCTGTGTCTGGCACGATTGGGACACGAGGAGTAGCTAACTCGTACGGGACAACACTCATCTGTGGTGATGCTTATGTTTCCGGAACGTTCTACGTCTCGAAATCAATCTCTGGTTCGATTGAACGCACAGTGGCTGGGTTGCCTTATCTCATCGGCGGAACGAACACCACGGTAAATTACCTCTCAGCATCGGGTCAGTATGCTATTAGCTCCAGTGCTGCTGGTGCAACTACATACGGTCTAAGAACAACAAATACAACCCCAACACTACTAGCTAACATCACCCTAACCAACAGTCAAATCTATAGCATCGACATGACTGTTATGGGAACTAGTGATAACGTCACAAAAGAACGTGCTACGTGGAAACGAAACTTCGTGGCATATTGCGACTCTGGATTGGCTGATGTTGATATGGTTTCAACAATTGGCACCGACAGCAATAACGGCACAGCAATCACTTGGAATTATCTCGTTACCGGAACACAACTTCAAGTATGGGCAACCGGTTCAGCTTCAAGACCAATAAACTGGTCAGCGACAACAAACACAATTACTCTCACCGGGAGTGTCGCCCCATAATTCGCAACTTTAGATCCGAGTTTATGTGCGATACTCTCTTGGAGATAATGAACGCACAACTCGACATAATCTCCAAAACCGTCTTCGATAATCAACTCTATATCCTACCCTTATATTCCGTCCGTGAAGATGGAATATGTTCTTGTGGAAAAGCAGACTGCTCTTCTCCTGGCAAGCATCCATTGTTTCGTTATAACTGGAAGGTTATTGCATCCAACAACAAGGAACGTGTTGAGGGTTGGTTCAGCTCTTACAGCAAGATGAACTTCGGTCTTGCTACCGGTCGATTGTCAAAAATCACTGGTAAATACCTTGTTGTAATTGACGTAGATGCAGCTTCCCATCCTATTCTTTCATCTTTACCACCTACCTTTTCATATCGTACAGGGTCAGGCGGACATCACCTGTGGTTTTGGTCAAAGTATCCCGTCAAGAACTCCGTATCTCTTCTCGCTGACAAGGTAGACGTGCGAGGCACAGACGGTTATGTTGTCGTCCCGCCATCAAAACACCAAAAAGGTGCATATCAACATATCTGCAACCTACCCATCGCAGATCTCCCAGGAGACATTCTGGACCTTCTTCTTTCGTCAGGCCAGCCAGAGCCATCCTTGAAGAAAAAACGCCTCAGTAATCCCATTACGAGCAGCAATCGATGGGTAAAAGACCCTGTGCCAGACCTACGTGAACGGATGAAGACAACCGTTGTCCCAGAAGGCGTTCGGAATGTTGTGATGCATCGGTTGTTGTCTTCAGACAGAGCGAAGGGAGCACTGAAGAGTGTTCTGGAGACCAACGCACAGGCATATCTGAAGCGGTTTGCCAACAGTCAAACGTTTCGTGCAGATATTCCAGTGATTATCGATTCGGTGATGAAGTATCCAGCCTATAACAACTCACACGAGAAGGTAAATGAAGTCTACGTTTCCTGGCTGAAGAAGAAACACAAGAAGTTGGTGCCAGCAACCATTCAGTCCGACCTAGAAACCACGGAACAGGCCTTCTTCGCCTCTCTGAAGCCTTCAGAACCCAAGGTGCATCGTTGCTCCCTTCAACAAGTTGCTGACGCCAGAAAGGCGTATATGCAGTCTAAAGGGCTGGTGTATATATCCAGCTACAAATCACAACTCCTGGCAAAGAAACTAACCGACCTGGGATTCAAGAGGCACAGGACATCCAAAGGAAACGTCTGGAATATCCTGCTGCCTAACGCTGCGGATTTACTCTGAAATAAGCCGGTAGATTTCCTACTTATTGCTGCCAGTGATAAAGTCTTCACTGACAGAGGAAAGTAGGAATAACAATGGCAAACAAGATCTTACCAAGGCCTTTGTATATCAAGGGTGATGGTTCAATGGTGCTGCCGAAGGCATCCCCACAGGTATACGTTTATGACGTCAATGCTGCAACAGCAACAACTGTTGCAGATGGAAGTCTGGTAACGACACAACCAGCAACCTTTGCTGGTGGAACAACAACTGGTTTCGTAAACCAGGGTTCGAACTTCGTTGCGCAGTCAGCGCAAGCAACATACTACATCACAGCAAGAGGAACGACTGTAACGTTGCTACCAACAGATCCGATCGGCACAACATACGAGTTTATTGATATGTCTGGTGCTCTGGTGGATGGAGGGAATCACGTCATTCAAACGTCCCCTGGGTCGTTGCAAACAATCAACGGTGGTGATTTTGTTCGGATTATGAACAACTATCAACACTCTTTCGTGACGAAAATTTCAGCAACTGCGTGGCTAGCGGCCAACACAGAAGCTGGCTCATTCTGGGTTCAGTAGAAGCAAGGATAAAGAGGAGGATATAAGACAATGGCAAGTATGATTGAACTAAATCGACCACTATACGTGCAGGCCCAGAAAGCTCTGGTTCTGCCGACAGGCACAGTTCCTGTGCTATATGACAGCACCGACAGCAGCTTGAAGGTATACAACAAGAACACCCAGACCTATGACGCTATCACCACGATCAAATTTGCAGGAGGTTCGAAGTCTTCTGCTGCGGTCTCTGGTGATACAAGCGCAGTCATCGCAAAGGCAACAAACAGAGTAATCGTTGGTGCAGCAGGCACAACCATTACTTTGGGCAGCGCAGATCTAGATCCCCCGTCAGGCGCAAGCTATGACATTTGGGATGCGACCGGAGCAGCGGCAACAACTCCACATACCATCGTTCCTTACACCGTAGGCCATCTGATCAACGGGCAAGCAAGCTTCACCTTTGATCGTGATTACGGCCGTGTAGTGCTTGTTCGTTCCGGTAATAACTGGCTAGCGTCATACGGTTGAACAGAAGAAGAAAGACATAACAGGAGATTATAATGACAACCAAAAACACAACACGTCCAGTTTATACCGTCGCATCAAAGCGTCTGGTTATTCCTGCTCAAGAAGTGAAGATCCTCGGATATGACATCGCAGCAGCAACGATGGTTGAAGTAGCTTCCACGACAAGCACAGCCACCCCCGTTGCTTCCTTCGCTTCGATCTCTGCGATCAAAACGACAACAACAACAAAGTCTGCTAGTTTTACAGCCATTCCAACAGAAAGCAGATATGTCATCGACACATCTGGGAAAACTGTGACGTTGCAAGCAGCCGATCCTGTTGGCACCACCTATGAGATCTGGGATGGCTCTGGTGATGCTGCAAACTCAGTTCATACCATCACAGTTGCAGACGGTGGACATACCATCAACGGTGGCGCTTCGATTACCCTCGGCACCAACTACGGAATGCTCAAGATCACGAAGACTTCTTCAACTGCTTGGCACTGTGGATCTGGTGGCGTCGGCACGGGCGGTGGAGGCAATCCCCCACCCGCCTCTGGCCCGGTAGCCCAGACAGCAACCGTCGCTGCTGATGGCTTGTCAATCGATCTGTTCTTTGACACAGGCGTCAATGGAGATTTCAATAATGGCTTGCCAGCTTCGTCTGTATTCAGCATCACGGCTGATAACGTAGCAATCCCGATGGATGGTGGCATCAACGTCCTTTCACATACAGTCCAAGGCGTCCTTACTTTCTATCCACAAATCACCTTCACCACAGCCATCCTTCAAGGACAGACAGTTTTGGTATCATACACCAGACCAGCAAATTCGTCTGGAGGCGACATTGTTGCCTTCGACTTCGGCACAGGCCTTTACGGGGCTCGTGCCGAGAGCACAGCATCTCCAATCACAGCAACAAACAACTCAACAGCAACTCAAGGCGGCGGCGGGGGCAAGGGCAAGTAGCCCCATCCTCTCCCCCCCAATAGTCAAAAATCCCCTAGAATTCCAGCCAAATATATTCCTTTCGATATTCCGACAGATATGATATTCTGTTGGTATGAAGAAGGCAACCACCACTCCCAGCAAGTCCCGCACCGTCTCTTCCACTGCGAAGCTGAATAAGCTTCTCGTGTCCTTTGGCACGCTCGCTCGGTCCTGCAACGACGTGCGACACTGTGCTCGTTGTGGCGACTGTTTGACTGATCCTGCGAGTTGGGAGCGGGGTATTGGGCCGGTGTGTGCGAAGAAGGACACTCACCTGTTCGCAAAGACCATCCCCACGAATTTCACCATGGCGACGATGCACGCAATGAGTGTCAAGCCGGAGCTCCTTCCGGACAACATCGCTCACATCTGGTCGGCTCTCCGTGATGTGCTGTTCGACAAGTCTGAACACGCAATCTCTGCGTCGGACTCGACGGGCACTTTCACCTTCACCTTTTCGGGTGAAGACTGCCGGATCATCGCAAAGGTGATTGACTGTATGCTCTCGTTCAACGTCTCTCCGGAGATGAAGCATCACCTCATTCAGATCGTCAAGCATCTCGGGTTCGTTGGTCTGGCCGGTGTGCTCTCTGGCAAGTCCTCGACGGGTGAGGCCGAGATCAAGTTCGAGGGTGGGAAGCTCTTTCTCACTGGTTCGAGCAACCGTGCTGGTTTCAACGCAATGCGGGTTATTCCTGGGATCGTGATCCCCCGTCGTCGTGGCCAGGGTGCGTACGAGGCTCCTGCTGCACAGCACGAGAAGTTCATCGCTGCTGTGATGGAGTTCTGGCCTTGCTTCAACGGTGAGATCGATGCCATCGTCGAGCAGTGCAAGGCGTGGGTTGCTGCCAATCCGACTGCCGTGAAGGTCCAGCTTGCCAACCGGCCGGTTGCAACCATCACGAACCGCACGGATGACTTCGTTCTCACCTTCGGTTGGGATAAGACCTGCACTCGCCGCCTCGTGGACGAGATCAAGACCATTCCCAGCAAGGATCGTAGCTACGATGCAAACACGAAGGCGTGGGCTATCAAGACTGCACACAAGGCGAATATCGTGGCCTTGTTCTCGAAGCACTACGAGATCACGGAACTGGCTGGCGGGACGACGCCTCCTCCGGTGAAGAAGGCTAATCCATATGCTCGTCGTCCTTACTTCGGGTCGTATTATCGGGGTCGGTGATCGATCAGCTCGGAAGAGCTAATGCCATCCCCAAGGAACCGTTGCTCAGGCTTGAGCAACGGTTTTTTGCATTGTGGCTGCGATATCTTCTGCCTCGGCAAGCATCTGCTTGATGCTTGCCTCGAAATATTCCTTGTATTCTGGGGTGAGAACGATCTTTCCATCTTCGTTCGACATAACTTGAACGAGGCGGAGGTTGTCTCCGATATTCGTTCCGGTTAGCATTGCCATCTGGAGTAGCTTGGCAATTTGCGCAATAAACTCATCACTGAGGCCAAAGTGGGCCGGATCACTGTTGTTGTTCTGCTTCGACATTGTTGGGTGGTGTAACCTCTCTGGTGTAT
>CAZZLB010000209.1:0-5669 GCA_964654655.1 uncultured Rhodoferax sp.
CTGAACAGCCATTACGTCGGGCTGGCCATCGAGCAGGTGCGCGAACGATTGCAGCGCGAGGTGGAAACGCTGCGCTCCGAGATTGCCAGCCTGATGCAGGCCGCAGTGGCCGTCAGTTCCGATGCGCTTACCGAGACCCAGGACGAGCTTGTGATTTCGGGCGAGCGCAACCTGCTGGCGGTGACCGACTTTTCGAACGACATGGGGCATCTGCGCCGCGCCTTTGAGCTGTTCGAGCAAAAGGCACAGCTCATGCGGCTGCTCGACATTGCCGGCCAGGCCGAAGGCGTGCGCATCTTCATTGGCGGCGAGAGCAAGGTTGTACCCTTTGAGGACCTGTCCATCGTCAGCGCACCCTACGAAGTCGATGGCCAGGTGGTTGGCACACTGGGCGTGATCGGCCCGACGCGCATGGCCTACGACCGCATGATCCAGATCGTGGATATCACGTCCAAACTCGTCAGCAACGCCCTGAGTCACCACAAGTAGGCCGCCGGCAGCGCGACTCAGAGTGGTTTGCGTCCAATAGCTGGAATGATCGCGATCACCACGAACCTTGCCGCATAAAGTACCAGCACGGTCCCGAGAAAATCGCCAATTGCCATGGCGACGGCACTGCTGACAAATTGGCTCGTTCGCCCGATCCAGACAAACCAGAGTTGGTGTAGCAAGGCGCTGAAAACGGCGAACACCATGGATGTCTTGAGCAGGGTGATTGTGCTGAGATTGCGCAGGCCGGCATCGAGTTTCAGAATGTCTATGCACACCTGTCGCGCCAGCAGAGGGGCAAAGCCTGAAATCATCCCGGTACACATGCTCGTCACGATTTCGCCATCCGGTTGAAAGAAGTAGCTAATCAGCATCGAGGCGAAGGCAATCCCGACGGCACCCCACTCCACAAAAACAAGAATGAATGCCAGTCGCAGCCCGCTAGGCAAAAACACCCATTCGACACCCTGGGAAAACGAGAGTGATGAAAAGAGAAAGTGGTTCAGCTTGAAAAGGACGATATACGCGAGCGCTGTGCTCATCACGACAGCAGCATTTCGCCTGACATTCATGCAAGCGCCTTTACCAGGCATTCATTCATTTTGGTGAAATACTTGTTGGACAGGGGTGTGGCGATGATGTACTTGATGCGATTGTCAAATTCGTCTTCCTGCAGCTTGATGAATCCTTTGGCACGCAAGGTCTTGAGCCGCCGGTGGACGGAACTGGGTGACACATCCACGAGCATGTTCATGGCCTCCAGGACACTGACTTTCTTCCCGTCGTGCCACAAGCCAGCCATGCTGTTGAGCAACCGAACCTCGGTTGAATCCATGGCTGGATAGGCGGGCAGTTGACGCACTGCCTCGACCAGGTTCAGGAATTTCAGGTAGGACATAGGGCACGCCTCATCGTTGAGTGGGTCTCGATAATAACCAATTGTATGAGCGCCTGCCACCTGCGCGCGACGCAGCTTGCCGCTTGCCGCCCTTGCCAAAGACCACGCCAACACAGCCACCACGAGTGGGGGCCACTACAATTCGGCTTCGGTCGGGACGTTAGCTCAGTTGGTTAGAGCAGAGGACTCATAATCCTTTGGTCGAAGGTTCAAGTCCTTCACGTCCCACCAATTCCACATTTATTTTCAGCGCCTCGGCTTCCGCTGCGCAGTCGCGCGATGGGGGGAGCATTCTGGAGCGGACCTCAGCCAACTCCTTGCGCGCAGCCTGCATGTCTGCCTGGAATTCCGCACTGGCCTGCATGCGGCTGTAGGAGTAGGCGCCGACGAAGCGACCTTGAACGGTGTCGCTTTGCCAGTGCATATTGCACACCACGCGACTTTCGGCAAAGGCCTGCCCACGTCGCAGCACTTGCACCGTCCTGTCCGGCGCCAGTTCGGCAAGAATGAGGGCCCACACCGTTCCCGTTGACGAATGACCTGATGGGTAGGAGCGGTCGGTTCCCAGGCTGTTCATTTCTTCGGGGGTGCAGGGGATCTGCTTGTTGCTCACAAACGGGCGATTGCGCTTGTAGAGCTCTTTGGCGCTGTCTCCTGCGTAGCCGGCGTCGCTCGCGGCGCGGCGCAGGATCTGATACAGATAAGGCGTATCTTTTGTGTTGATCGGAGCACCGACAGCACACGAATAAACGCCAGCCGCTTCCGGGAAATTCACGTTGGCGTCGCGGGCGGCCAGCTGCCAGCGCGGCGTGTCGCGCAATCGCAAGGCGGCGCGGCTGACGGCTTCGTCGGTTGCGCTTGCCGCAGGGCCAACCGGTGGCGCAGGCAGGATGGCACTTGAGTTGATCCGCTCGCCGATGGGGAGGTAGCCGATCAGCCTGCCAGGCTTGAGCTCAGGGACGGGGGCAGGCTGGCTCGGGCTTTTTGTGGCGCAGCCACAAGCCAGTGCAGCGCATATTGCGACTGCCAGGGATTGAACAGGGCGAGCCATCTACTTCCTCCCCCGCGCAAACTATTTGGCGCTTGAGGCGGCCGATGCCGCTGGCGCCGCTGCGGAGGCTGCCGGAGCCGGCGCTGCCGCGGCCACGATTTCAATCTTGGCCTTGCTCTTGAGATCGTCGAGTTGCTTCTTCAGGTTCTGTTGCTGCAGCTGCTGCGTCAGATTGGGTTTGACCTGCTCCAGCGGCGGTGCTTCGATCGGCCGTGTGTCTTCGAGCAAGATCACGTGGTAGCCAAACTGTGACTTCACAGGCTCCTGCGTGAACTTGCCTTTTTCAAGCTTGCCAAGTGCAGCGCCAAATTCGGGCACCATACGGCCCGGATCAAACCAGCCCAGATCGCCGCCGCGCGTCTTGGAGCCTGGATCTTTGGATTTTTCCTGTGCCAGTTTGCCAAACGCGCCCACGTCCTTCTTGAGTTTGGCGATGATGTCCTTGGCATCGGCTTCTTTTTCCACCAGGATGTGGCGTGCCTTGTACTCCTTGCCGGTGACGGTGGCCTTGATCCGTTCGTACTCAGCCTTCAGGGCTTCGTCGGTCACCGGGTGGCTCTTCATGAAGTCCTGCACATAGGCATTGGCCAGAACCGATTGGCGGACCATCTCCAGGCGTTCGGTTACTTCAGGCAGTTTATCCATGCCCTTCTTGGTGGCTTCTTCGGCAATCACCATCTGCATCGCCAACTGGTCGATGATGGTCTGCCGCGTTTCCGGTGTGTCGGGTCGGCCCTGGCCAGCGCCCTGGCTAAGCAGCATGTCGATGCGGCTCTTGCTGATGGCTGCGCCGTTGACCGTGGCGACGGTCACATCATTCCCGGTTGACGCAGCCGGTTTCGGGCTTTGATCCAGGTTGCAGCCGGCAAGAGCCAGCAAGGATGCTACGCTGGCGACAAGCATTCCAGATTTCATCGATCTCATTCCAAGAACCTCAAGGTGATTAAAAACACTGATTGTCGCCGCCCTTGAGGCTTTGCGCACGCCGGCGCGCGCTACCCCATTCTTCGAACACCCATGGGATGGATCGCCCGAACCGCGCTGGCCGGACAAAGCGAGGGTCTGATCGATTCAATCAAGTCGGCGCAGCAGATCATTGACGACGCCGTGACCGAGTTCTTTGCCATCACGGCGCGACAGGGTTCACTGGCCCGGCCGCGCTCATTTGGTTGAGGCAGGAGCCGGTTCGCGGTAAAAACAGTCCGGGCAGGTTGCGCGGTAGCTGACATTGCCGCCGATGAGGATCTGTTCACCGGTGTGCACACGCCTGCCGTGACTGTCGATGCGTGCGTTCATGCTGGCCTTCTTGCCACAGGCGCAAATGGTCTTGATCTCCTCGATGTCATCAGCCAGTGTCAGCAACATGGCCGCCCCTTCAAAAGGCATGCCCAGAAAGTCGCTGCGCAATCCGTAGCAGATGATGGGAACGTCAGCAAGGTGCGCGAGGCGGTGCAGTTGGTGAACCTGGGGCGGTGTCAGAAATTGCGCCTCATCGATGAAAACGCAGGCGGTATCGCTCTCCAGGATGGCGTTGTCAAAGGACGTGGATTGGTCGTAGGTCAAGGCGGTCCGCTCTATGCCCAGGCGCGAGTGAATGATGCCGATGCCATGCCGGTCGTCCACCCCGGCAGTGAAGAGCTTGACTGACATGCCGCGTTCCATGTAGTTGTGGGCGGCCTGCAATAGCATTGTGGACTTGCCGGCATTCATCGCGGCATAGCGAAAGTAGAGCTTGGACATGGTGGATCGGCTTGCCTTGAAGAGGTTGGAAGCAGCGCCGATTCTAGGGTGACCGTGGTGGCGTGGGCGGGTCCGGCTTCTGACTCATAATGCACGGATTACAGGTGCCGGGTCTTCATGAATACCGTCGAACAGCTTCGAAAAATCTTCAGGCAAAGCCACACCATAGCGGTGGTTGGACTTTCTGCGGAGTGGCATCGCCCGAGTTTTTTTGCCGCCAAGTACATGCAGGAGCATGGCTTTCGGATACTCCCGGTGAACCCGCGCTACGCCGCATCCGGTACCGAAGTTCTGGGTGAACGCTGTTATGCCAGTCTGCTGGAAATCCCGATCCCGGTTGACATCGTTGACGTGTTCCGGCGCACTGAGGATGTGCTGCCGATTGCACAGCAAGCCTTGCAGATTGGCGCTCATTGTCTGTGGCAGCAAATAGGAGTCACCAACGTCGAGGCTGACCAGCTGGCGCGCGATGCCGGGTTGGATTCGGTGATGGACCGCTGCGTCAAGATCGAATATGCGCGCCTGTTCGGTGGGTTGAACCTGGTTGGCGTGGATACCAAAATCATTTCTGCCAAACGCCCCGTCTAGCATGTCCGAACACCAATTTCAAGCCGAGACCCTGGCCATTCACGCCGGGCAGACGCCCGACGCCGCCACCGGCGCACGTGCGCTGCCAATCTATCAGACCACCAGCTTTGTTTTTGACAGCACCGAGCACGCGGCGAGCCTCTTTAACCTGCAGACTTTTGGCAACGTCTATTCGCGCCTGTCCAATCCGACGGTAGCTGCCCTGGAAGAGCGCCTGGCGGCGCTGGAGGGGGGTCGCGCGGCACTGGCTTCGGCCAGCGGCATGGCTTCCGAGGCCATGGCGCTGATGACCATCCTGCAGCAGGGCGATCATGTGGTGGCCGCTGGTGCACTGTATGGCGGCAGTGTTTCCATGCTGGCGGTGAACCTGGCGCGCTTCGGCATTGAAACCAGCTTTGTCGATGCCACGCGGCCGGAGGCTTTTGCTGCGGCCATGCGACCCAACACGCGCGCCGTCTTTGCCGAGAGTCTGGGCAACCCGAGTTTGATCATGCTCGACATTGCGGCTGTGGCCGAGGTGGCGCACGCGCACGGCGTGCCGCTGGTGATTGACAACACGGTGCCCTCGCCCTTTTTGTGCAATCCGCTGCGTTTTGGCGCCGACATCGTGGTGCATTCGGCCACCAAATACCTTGGTGGTCACGGGACCACGCTGGCTGGTGTTTTGGTTGAGGGCGGAAAGTTTCCCTGGGACAACGGCAAATTCCCGGGCATGACTGAACCCTCCAAGGGTTACCACGGCGTGAAGTTTTATGAGACTTTTGGCGATTTCGGGTTCACCATGCGCGCCCGCATGGAGACCTTGCGTGTCTATGGCGCGGCGCTGTCGCCCATGAGTGCCTGGCAGATCCTGCAGGGCACCGAAACCCTGCATGTGCGCATGGAGCGCCATTGCAGCAATGC
>CAZZLB010000210.1:0-5669 GCA_964654655.1 uncultured Rhodoferax sp.
GCTTCCTTGGCCTTGACCTTGGCCACGATTTCTGCCGGAACCTTCTTCTCGAAAGTGCCCAGCGGCGCCAGCGAGGAACCTTTGTGCTTCATCATCGAATACGGGCCGTAGTCCTCGGCGGTGAACTTGCCGTCCTTCACCAGCTTGACGGCGCGGTCAATGCTGGGTTCCATATGCCAAAGCGCAGAAGCCACCACGGTGTCGGGGTACTTGTCCTGTGTGTTGATGACGTTGCCAATGGCCAGCTTGCCTTTTTCCTTGGCCGCATCACTCACGCCGAAGCGCTCCGCGTACATGACGTCGGCGCCCTTGTCTATCATGGCAAAAGCCGCTTCCTTGGCCTTGGGCGGATCAAACCAGCTGTTGATGAAGCTGACGCTGAATTCCACCTTGGGGTTGACTTCCTTGGCGCCGGCCATGAAGGCGTTCATCAGGCGGTTGACTTCCGGAATCGGGAAGCCGCCCACCATGCCGATCTTGTTGCTCTTGGTCATGCCTCCTGCAACCATGCCCGAGAGATAGGCCGGTTCCTGGATGTAATTGTCAAAAACGCTGAAGTTGGGTGCCTGCGGCTTGCCGCTGGAGCCCATCAGGAACGAGACCTTGGGGAAGTCCTTGGCGACCTTGCGCGCAGCGGCTTCCACGGCAAAGGCTTCGCCCACGATCAGCACGCTGCCGGCAGTGGCGTACTCGCGCATCACGCGCTCGTAGTCGGCGTTGGAGACGTTCTCGCTGGCCTTGTACTCGATGTCGCCACGGGCTTCGGCTGCCTTCAAGGCCTGGTGCAGGCGGCCCGCCCATTGCTGCTCAAAAGGCACGGTGTAAATGCCGGCGACCTTGGGTTTGGCTTGCGCCATGGCCAGACCGGTACTCAGGCTGGCTGCAGCGGTGACCAGAACAAGGGCTTGGCGACGCGTGATGAACTTCTTCGACATGGTTTCTCCAGGTTAATGACACGATGGAACAACAGCTGCCAGTCTTTTTGCTTCAAGCTGGCCAGCGTCTATTTTGACACCAGAAAGCAAGCATCTTGCGTGCCAGAGTGCTTCAGCATGACATGCTGCCAGGCAGCAAGGCCCATAGGGGCACCACTTCAACACCCGGTGTCAGCGCATAGCGGTGCAGGCCAGGATAGACCACATACAGGGCGTCGAGTTTCAGGTCGTCGATGGCAATGCGCATGCTCGGCGTGACGCGGGGCGCATCGGCGCGTTTGAAGTCCACACCGATGCGCTGACTGCCCTTGAACAATAGCAAGTCGAGCTCCGCACCCTGATGCGTTGCCCAAAAATAGGCCTGATCAGGCTGTGCAATGCGCAGCACCTGTTCCAGCGCAAAGCCCTCCCAACTGGCGCCACACTGGGGGTGCGTCAACAAGGTCGGCAAGGTCTGCACGCCCATCAAGGCGTGCAGGAAACCCGAGTCGCGAAAATAAACTTTGGGCGCCTTAACTTGTCGCTTGCCCAGGTTCTGGTGCCACGGCTGCAACTGGCGGACCATCAGGGTTTGCGTCAGGGTGTCGAGATAGCGGCGAATCGTGGGTTCGGACACGCCCATGGACTGCGCTGGCGGTGCTGCCGACCAGATCTGACCGTGGTAATGCGCCAGCATGGTCCAGAAGCGCAACATGGCGGGCGCGGCGATATTGATGCCAAACTGCGGCAAATCAAAGCGCACATGGTTGGCAATGGCCTGCTGGCGCCACACCATGCTGTCCTCATCCGAGCCTGCCAGATAAGAGCGCGGAAAACCGCCGCGCAGCCACAGCTGCAGCGCAAGCTCGTCGCTGTAAGTGCTGGGCCCGGGGTTGATCTCAAGCAGGTCAAAACCGCCCACTTCGACCGTCTCGACCCGGCCCAGCAGTGACTCACCGGCCTGCCGCAACAAAGCAGGTGATGCACTGCCAAGCAGCAAAAACTGCCCTGGCGCATTGCTGCGATCCATCAATACCCGAAGCAGTGGGAACAAATCCGGCTTGAGCTGAACCTCGTCAATGACGATCAGCCCGTTCAAATTTTCCAGGGTGTGCGCTGCCTGTTCGAGCCGTTGTGCGTGCGGCGGGTATTCCAGGTCAAAGTAGTTGGGCGACTGGCGACTCAGGAACTTTTGGGCCAAGGTACTTTTGCCGGACTGACGTGGCCCACTGAGTACCACGCCACGCGAACGAGCCAGTGCTTTGTTAATGGACGCTTCAAGTTGCGGGCGGTTAAACATGTTGCCATACTATCATGCATCACCATGAAAATCCAATATACCATGTTCGAATTTCATGGTCTTACGGAGCAGTCCGGCTCGGCAACACCTGCTTATCAATTTTGATGCTGTATCATCACGCATCAAACATCAGATTTGCCATGCGCACCACCCTTGACATTGCCGACGACGTCCTGTTTGCCGCCAAAGAGATTGCCCGGCGCGACAAGAAGCCGCTGGGCCAAATCATCAGCGATTTGGCTCGCCGGGCCTTTGCGCAGCCGGCGCAGGGAACGGCGCAATCCGGCGAGGTGTTGGCGGTGCGGCATCAGGTTTATGAAAATCTGGCGGACTATGGAATCCATCCGCTTCCCGCGCGCGGCAGCATCGTCAGCAACGAGTTGATTGACCGTCTGCGTGATGAAGAAGGCATTTAGGGTCGGCGGCTGATGCGTGCCCTTCTTGACATCAACGTTCTTGTTGCCCTGCATGACCGCGATCATGTGCACCATGTACTTGCCGCGCAATGGTTCGCCCGCAATGCAGACAAAGGCTGGGCCAGTTGCCCGCTGACGCAAAACGGTTGTTTGCGCATCATGAGTCAACCGGCTTACCCCGGGTCGCAGCCGCTGGCGAGTCTGATCCTGATGTTGCAGCGATCCACCGCCACGCCCTATCACACCCTGTGGCCGGACGACATCAGCCTGCTGGACGCCGCGCGCTTCCACCACGCCCACATGCACGGGCCACGGCAACTGACCGATCTCTATCTTCTCGCGCTGGCCGTCAAGAACAAGGCTTGTTTGGTGAGCTTCGACGCACGCATTCCGCTAAGCGCCGTGCATGGCGCCAGCGCCAGGCACTTGATCAAGCTGTAAAGGGTGGCCTCTTCCAGGGCACAATCTCCATCACAGCCGCCAATGGTCGCCTTGCAAGGGCCGGTCACGTACAGGCCACACCGGGCAGAGCATCTGCACCACTTCCATCAAGCTCAACCACTCGGCGAAAGGGTCGATCCCGGACGTGTTTTCCAGACGCGCTTGAAAAGGTACACCTGCTTCGCGCACCAGCACTGCGCCTGCTTCGACAGGGTTTGGCGCCGTTTCAGCATTTGAATCGGTGTCATCCGAGAAGTTCATCGAGAAGTTCCGGTTTGTTGAACATGGCAAAGAACTCGCGCAGCTCACCCATGTCGAGCGAAGCACGGTGTGTTTTCAACAGCGCACGAATGTCGTCCAGGTCGCGCGTTCGCGTTGCATCGTTCACGAAGCCTTGCAGTTTGAAGCCAATAAGTCCTTCGACGCTGACGATACGCATGCGACCCATGGGTGTCTCGCGCTCCGATGCCTGCGCCAGCAGGCGGCGCGCCAGGGGACGATGCGCGTAAAGCAAATCCAGACCTTCCGTTGCGCGCACATAGTTGGCGGCATCTTCACTGCGGTACAGGCACCGGTAGCCCAACTCCAGCAGCGCAGCATGCACCCTGTCTGCAGCTTCGGCCTCCACCAGAAAATCCACATCCTGGGTGGCGCGCACCACTTGATGCGCAACCACCGCCAAGCCTCCAATCAATGCCGGATTCGTGCCGCTGCGCGCAAACATGGACAGTGCTTCGCGAATTTGTTCAGCCAGGTTGGACATGTCTACGGAATGAAATGGTGCGTGCGGTCATCATAGCGCCCGCATTGGCATTCGTGCAGGCGAGGAATGCTTTGTTATCAAGCCACCGCAAGCTCCACCTTGCGCCCAGCGCGTGCCGCCAGCGTGATGAGCATATCCAGGCTGAACTTGTCCCATTTGCCACGCAGCAAGTCGCTCACCCTTGACTGGGCAATGCCAAATTTCTCAGCCGCCTGCGCCTGAGTCCACCCTTCGGTCTGGACCAGCAAGCGCAGGCGCGCCATCAAGTCGGCGCGCAGGCCCATCACGGCCGCCTCGCCCGGGCCAAAGCCCAAGTCGGTAAAGACATTGCCGCTTGATGGTGTCACCACGGCATCGGCATCCGCTGCGGGGGGAACAACTTTCTTAGCCATGGTCAACCTCCAATCAATTTGTAACGCTTGGCAGCCAAATCAATGTCCGTCTTGGCCGTCTTGGGTGTGGTCTTGTGAAAGCAATGCAGCACATACACGGCTTCTTCACGCTTTGCGACATAGATCACACGCCACTCACCTTGCACCTTGACTCGCACTTCATAGGCACCGGCGCCCACTGCGGGCATGGGTTTGAAATCGCTGGGCATGGCACCTACTTGCACTTGCCACAATTCAAAGCCCGCAACCCTCTTGGCCGCTTCCGGAAAATCTGCCAAATCGGCAAGACTGCTGCCTATGAACTTGAGCTCTTTCATGGCATTGACTATATAACTACTTTAATAAAATATCAATGTATTTTGATATTCGTGGTGACACACCCTAACCCGTTTTGAAGAAGCCCAGCAGGCCATGGCCTACCTGGAGAGCGGCCGCGCCAAGGGCAAGGTCGTCCTGGCGATTGCGTAATTCGCCTGCTCCAGTGCCGTAGCAAGGCGCTCAGCAATTCTCGTATTTCCAGTATCTGCGCTTGCCATCCGTGAGCAATTGCATGGCCTGCTCCAGCCTCCTGGCACGGGTTTCCGGTCGCTTGGCCTCAAGAAGCCAATCGGTGTATTCGCGCTGAGCGCTTGGCGGGAAGCTCTTGAAATGCGCTGCGGCAACAGCATTCTGGGCAAAGGCAGCCGCCAGGTCTTGCGGCATTTCAGGTGGCGGACGCTGTTTGCTGGCAAGCGCTCTGCGTTGCGCCCAACCGGGTTTTGCGCCCTCGTCGATCAAGGCCATGGCACGCTTGAGCATCGCGGCCTGTTCTTTCCTGGGGGGCATGTCGGCCGCGCTGGTGATGCGACCCAGTTGCCCCATGGCCTCGTCTTCAGCGCCCTTTTGAACCACATCGTCGCCGTGCCAAAAGCCAACTGCAAAATGCGCCTTGAACGCCGCCATGTGGCACAGCATCTTGTTCTTGTAGGTGAAGAAGGGCATGCTCCATTTGATGGCCTCCACGACCTCAGGGCAGGTCTTGTGTACCTGGGCCCGCCAGTCCCTCAACAGCGGTTTCGCAAATTCGGGGGCTTTCTCTATGTAGGCGTCAACGCGGGCATCTGTGGTGGGCATGGGCAAGGGCGTATTCCAATGCGCTAAGCGCCTGGAGTTTTGGGTGGAAAAACTCGCTCATGAGTTGTACGCCAAGATGCCTGTGGTGAGCTACTTGGTTCCGGTTAGAGCAAACATTACGCCCTCAGGATCAAGACCATTCACGATCCATCCTCCGCCCGGCACTTCCACCGGTCCGAGGATCACTTGGCCACCGGCTTCCACTGTGCGTCGGGCTGCGAGTTCAATTCCGTCAACCCGAAAATACACAAGCCAAGCTGGTCGCGCAAAGCGGGCGTCGGTCATGATGCCACCAAGGTCGCGCCCCCCACTGCTGATCAACTGGTACGC